>JAILBH010000033.1 GCA_024681195.1 Treponema sp. | reverse complement strand
TCAGGAACAGGTAATTAAGGCTTCTACAACTTATGAAGGGGCTAAGGGCCCTGATTTGTATGTTCAGTCTCAGACTGGAACTGGAAAAACCTGCGCATATCTTGTTGCGGTAATTCAGGGAATGCTCAAGGCAGAAAATGCGGGTAAAAAATGTCTTATTCTGGCTCCAACCCGCGAGCTTGCTGTTCAGATTGAAGAAGAAGCAAAGGTACTGGTTGGTACAAGCGGGCTCAAGGCGTTCAGCGTATATGGCGGAGTAGGCTACGAAAAGCAGATTGCAAACCTTAAAAAAGGCGTAGACATTATTATTGGAACTCCGGGCCGTGTAATTGACTTGAACGAAGGCGGCAACTTAGATCTTAGCAATGCCCACTTCTGTGTAATTGACGAAGCAGACCGCATGTTTGATATGGGTTTCTACGATGACCTTCGAAAGATTTTGAAAAAGCTGCCTGAAGCAGAAACAAGACAGACAATGCTTTTCTCTGCAACGCTCAACACTTATGTAAAAAATCTTGCATGGGAATATACACGGGACCCTGTAGAGATTACAATCGAAGCAGAAAACATCACTGTAAGCGAAATACAGCAGGAACTTCTACACGTTTCAAGCGATGAAAAGATGAAATTGCTTGTGGGAATTCTTAAACATGAGAACCCGGAGTCGGCAATAATCTTTTGTAACACTAAGAGGTCCTGCGAAGTTATTGCAAAACGCCTTATGATAAACGATATCAAGGCAGAATTTATGATTGGAGACCTTCCACAGAGCAAGCGTCTTGCAATTATGAAAAAGTTTAAGGCCGGCGAAGTAAAGATTCTTGTTGCTACAGACGTTGCAGCCCGCGGAATTGACGTAGATGACCTTGCAATGGTAATCAATTATGATCTTCCTGTTGAATCAGAAAATTATGTTCACCGCATTGGACGTACTGCACGCGCCGGAAAGTCAGGAAAAGCTTATACCTTCTGTTCTGAACAGGATGTATACAACCTTCCTGCAATTGAACGCTATATAGAAATGCAGATTCCTGCTACTGTTGCATATCCTGATCAGATGGAAGAAGATAAATCTGCCGGAATGTACATCAAAACCGAAAACTGGCATGGAGACGACGAGCTTGATAACCGTCATGGCTACCGCAAAGGCCGCGATGGGGATATTCATAACAGAAGAACAGGTTCCAGGTCTCAGGGTTCAGGTTCAAGGGATTATAAAAAGAACTCTGATTACAAGAAGAAATCCGACGGCTATAAGAATGGCGGCGACTTTAAGAAAGGCCCTCGTAAGCCATATATTGATCCGGCAAAACTTGCAGGACTTTCTTATGAAGAGCGCATGAAGCTTTATAAGGACGCTTACGGCAAGAACGACGGCTACAAAAAGAACGATAGCTACAAAAAGAACGGCTATAAAAAGCAGGGTTATAACAAAAATGGCTACAAAAAAGGTGGTTATAAAAACAATAATTACAAGGGTAGTCAAAAGCCTGCAGCTCAGCCAAAGAAGACTTTCTGGCAAAAAGTAAAGGCATTCTTTGGACGTTAAAAAAATGCATATATAGTAAAGAATTATTAATTTTGCTCTTTTCAAACTTATTTTTATACGATATAATAATATGGTTGTAAAAAATAATAAGTAAAAATAAGTATGAAGAGAGTAATTTTTTCGAACTTTAAAAAAGTTTTAATAGCATTCTTAATATGGGCAGCATGTGTAATTCCTGCCTCTGCGTTGGAGTTAGTTTTTTCTCTTACTCCACAATTGGCCTATCCATTTTTAACCAAAGGTAATGTTAAATACGACAATATGGGTTACGGTGTTATGCTCGATACCGGTGTAACTCTTTTTGATTATCTTAATCTTGGTTCTACAGTAGGCTTTTATGGTGTTCCAAAAAAATCTTCTTCCAAACTGGATGAGTCCAAAGCCAAAAATGTATTCTTTGTTCCGTTTGGCATTAAAGTTGGAACAACCTTGTATCCGCTTTCAAGACTTGCTGTAAGTGCATCACTTGCAACAGGCCCAAGTATTGCAATTTCCGGAAGCCAGCAGCACTATCAGCCATGGTACAGCGCAGAGCTTTCTGCAGCCTTTAGAATTAATCCGTCTATGTCTTTGGGAGTTACCGGTTCCTGGCTGGACTATCAGTTTTCAACCTGGTTTAAGAATCCTTTAATGCAGGGATTAACAGTTGGAATTGGTTTTACCTACCGTCTTGATACAGTAAAATCTTCTGGAAGTGTAAGTGCAACTGCAGAATTTGACGATAACGTATTCCCATTGCTGTACACAATCTACAAAGAAAACAGCTTTGGAACCCTTCATATTTCAAACGACGAAACCGCAGAAATCAAAAACGTAAGGGTTTCTATCCGCGCAAATGACTATACTGCTTCGGAACTTGAATGCGGAGTTATTCCTGTTATTAGAAAACACAGAACTGAATCAATTCCGCTTACTGCAGACTTTTCTGACGCAATTCTTCAGTTTTCAGAAAACGGACAGATCCCGGCAGAAGTTGTAATTAACTACGAGCTGCTCGGTCAAAAGCGAACATCCGTTTCTCAGATTATTATTCCTGTTTATAACCGTAACCAGATGCGCTGGGCAGACCCTGCAGTTCTTGCAAGTTATGTTTCTGCTTCTTCGCAGGAAGTAATGGAATTCTCTAAATACCTTGTTGGTGTAGCACGCCGTTATCTTCGTTCAGGTCTTAACCGCAACATGCAGTTTGCAATGTATGTTTACGAAGGTATGCGTCTTGGTGGAATCAGAACAGAAGCAGATTCTTCTACACCTTATGATACCTATCACCTGCAGCCTTCTGAGCTTGATTACATTCAGTATCCATACCAGACAATGCTTTATAAATATGGCGACAAGGATGATGTAGGAATTCTTCTTATGTCTTTGCTTGAGTCTGTAGGTATTGAGTCTGCATTCATTACAACTAAAGATGACTTTATTGTTCTGTTTAATACCGAAATTGATGCAGATAATGTTCAGACCTATTTTGACGGTTCAGACCGTGTTGTTATTCCGGATGGACATATCTGGATTCCGCTTTCTATGAAGGTGTTTGAACAAGGCTTTATTAACAGCTGGTATAATGCTGTTGATGAAATTATGCAGCTTTATGAGAACGACGAAGAATATAACTATGTAGGAATTACAGATGCATGGGCAACTTATCCGCCGGCAAGTATTTCTACAGGAGATACAATTAATCTTGAATCTTCTGAAAAGACTGTTGCCGAAATTGTAGAAACAGATATATCACGCTATATTACTGCAGAATTCGGACCTCAGATTGCAGCGGTTCAGAACAGAATTCTTAAAGAGGGGGCATCTGTTGGACTGTATAATCAGCTTGGAATGCTTTATGTAAGAGCGGGTATGTATTCAAGTGCAATTCCTGTATATCAGCTTTCGGCAAAAATGGGTTCTATCCCTGCTATGAATAATCTTGGTAACATTGCTTCTCTGCAGAAAAAGTATGATGAAGCTATGTCATGGTACAAGAAGGTTCTGGAGCTTGATCCGGAGAATGCAACTGCAAAGAGCAATCTTGCACGCATTCAAAGTGATCTTCAGAATGAGTAAAAAAAGTTTGGAATAAAATATGTCTGGAAAGCGTTCAAGATTGAATAGGAAAATCAAGGGGTTCTCAAAGAAGGCCGCAGCCGGTGCTGCAGCAATCATGCTTTGTTCAACACCTGTTGCTTCTGAGGGCGGAGAATTTCTTTTAAGTCTTTATCCTCATTTTTCTTTTCCTGTAATTAAGTTTGATGATTCTCTTACAATGGGGTACGGCGGAGGCTTAAGACTCACTTACAGACCTACAGATTATTTTAATATTTTTGTTGAAGGTGACTACAAGCGCTATTCATTTGATACAAAGCAGAATATCGGAAATATGTCTATTCTGGAAGGAACTCTTGGCGGCGGTTATCATCTTCCTTTGACAGACAGACTTGGTTTAAACTTTGATGCCGGACTTGGTTATTATAATGCAACTTATACCAAAGGTACCGATTCTAACAAAACTTCAATTCCTGTTTCGGGCCTTGATATAAAGGGTTCGGTTTCGGTTTCTTACAAAATTAATCCTGCAATTTCTGTTTTTGCTTCTGCCGCAGCTGAACATGACGCTTACAAGGGCGCAAAATTCCTTACTACTATTGATGTAAACCCTGGACTTACAATTAATCTTACAAAGGCTTTTTCTAATAAAACAGAAGTGTCGCTTGGTGAACAAAAGCTTAAGCCTGTTTTCCCGGTATTCTATTCATGGTATAACGACAACTCCTTTGGTGAAGTTGAAGTTCGTAACGGTGAAGACGCAGCAATTACAGATGTAACAGTATATTTTTATCAGCCGCAGTATATGGGTCAGCCTCAGAACTGTGGCAGCAAGGCTGTTCTTCAAAAAGGAGAAACCTTTAATGTTGAGCTCAAGGCCTTCTTTAATGAACAGATGCTCGACCTTAATGAAAAAACAGATACTTTAACAAACGTAATTGTTGAATATAAATATCTTGGAAAAAAATGTTCTGCAACCTTCCCGATGATAGTTCCAATTTATGGACGCAATAATATGTCATGGGAAGATGACCGTTGTGCTTCGGCTTTTGTTTCTTCAAAAGACCCTGCAGCCATGTGGTTTTCTAAATATGTAATTTCTACAATCCGTGATAACGTTCGCAGTGGAGTTCCACAGAATATTCAGTATGCAATGGGTGTTTTTGAAGCTCTGGATCAGTTTGGTATTAACTATGTAAAAGATCCGACTTCTGCATTCGAAGACAACGTTGGTACTTCATCAATAGACTTCCTTCAGTTTCCTTACCAGACTCTTATGTATCGTGGTGGAGACTGTGATGACCTTTCGATTCTGGTCTGCTCACTTTTGGAATCAATAGGAATTGAAACAGCATTTATTACTATTCCTGGTCATATTTATATGGCTTTTGATTCTGGTCTTACTGTGGCTCAGGCTCAGGATTATTTCCTCTCGCTTGATGAATTCATTGTGGATAAAGATAAGGTTTGGGTACCTCTTGAAATTACACTTTCTGATGAAGGCTTTAACAAGGCATGGCATAAGGGAGCCTGGGAATGGACTGCTGCCAGCAGAACAGATACAGCAAGACTTTACAGAATGACAGACTCATGGCAGATTTATAAGCCTGTAAACGTTCCTGGAGCTACAGCAAAATTTACATTGCCTGAAGAAACCTTTGTTGCCCGTCTCTTTAGTCATTCTGTAGATGAGTTTGTAATGGAGCAGATTACACCTCAGGTTGCATGGTACGAAAACAGAATTGCAGCCGCACCTTCTGCCCAGAACTATAATGATTTTGGTGTTCTTTATGCACGTTACGGACTTTTTGAAGAAGCAGAAAAGAAATTCCATATTGCCCGCAGCATGAATTATCTGCCTTCAATCCTTAATACTGCAAACCTTTATTATTCAATTAAAGATTATACCCGTGCCGAAAACTGGTACAACGAAGTTCTTGCTTCGGATAAATCAAATACACTTGCACTCCTTGGACTTGCCCGTTGTGCTTACGAAAAGGGTGAATATTCTAAGTGTGATGAATACTATGGCACTGTTTACGAAACTGATATTACTCTTGCAAAAAGATACTCTTACCTTGGAGCCTTTGAACAGGTTTCGGGAAGAAGCTTTTCTTTAGCAGACAGACTCGAAAATACAATCTGGCTTCAAAGTGCAGACAGCAGCCTGAGCAAAGGAAGCGATACTAAACTGGCAGACAGCTCTGCAAAAAATGATACTGTTGTAAAAAATGATCTTCCTGCGCAGGAAGCCGGTATTCTTGATGCACCTTATGCAGAAGTAGCAGTTGCACCAACCGTTACTCAGGAAGCCGAAGAAGAGGAAGAAGAAGCTCAGGCTTCCGGAGAAGGAGACGGCGAGGGTGGTAATGATAAAGCTGGAGATGATAGTACCCCGGAAACTTATGTTGGTATTTCTTCACAGCTTGATTTTAATATTCTTACTGCCCAGGACCTTGCCGCTTTAGCTGCCGAAACAATTGAACAGAATGGCGAAACGCTGGATGACTTTGATACACAGGCTTTTTCTCTTTCTACACAGCGTGATATTTCTTCTGCAGAAACACTCGAAGATCATGTTGAAGAAGAAAGCGGTGAAGAACTTGCAGAGGCTATGGGGGATAACCCGGCTTCTACAGATGAAACAATTTCTTCTGCACTAGATTCAGCAGTTACTTCATTGCTTACAGATGTTCCGTTACGCGAGGTTCCACGTTATACAGAACAGCCTTCTGAACAATGGGCTCCACAGGAAGCATATACTGCAGAATCAATTCCTGGTATGCGTTCCTTTGATGAAGAGATGGGAACCTATCAGAATGAAAAAGCATATTTATTAAAAGACGAATATTCCTTTGCAATAAATCCGGGCGAAGCTCCAAAGGATGAAGAAGAAGATGACAATACTCAGCAGGCTTCTCTTGAAGTAAATCCGTTTGCAAGCTTTTTGCCGGCCGAAGATGTTGCAAAGATGGAACAGATTACAAGCTTTAAACTTGATGATTTTGTAAAAGAAGAAAACGCTAAGGCCGAAAAGGTTGCAGCAGAAAAGGCTGCGCAAAAGGCTGCAACTACAACACCTGCTGTGGCTACAAAACCGGCTGCAACTGTGACTACTGCTGCAACCACTGCGCCGGCTGCAACTACAGAACCAGCACCTGTAGAACCAGATGCTGTTGTAGAAGCTCCAATTGAAACAAAAATTGAAACACCTGTTGAAACAAATGTTCAAACAGCTGTTGAAAATAAATCAAAGAAAACCGGACTTATTGCCGCCATTATTGCATTTGCCGCTGCCTGCGGTGCCGGTTTGTTTATTGGCTTAAGAAGAAATAAGAGGAAGGGAAATGAATAAATTAAACAAGCACTTATCAAAGATTTTTATTTTATGTCTTTCATTGGGAGTATTACTCTTTGCAGGCTCATGTAACAGCTGGATGTCTAATGATGACTTTATGTCAAAGATTGAATCCGAAGTTCACGACGCCAATGCTTCTGCAATACAGGTTTATGTACGTTACGCAAACTCCAAGATGGGAACCTCAGAACCATCCGGTTATACTACAATGAAGGTAGACGTAGCTGCAGAGCTTTCTGCCGTAACAAGTGATGACTATGGTTTTGTTAAGTGGGCCGCATTTTCTACAAACGATTTTCCTACTTCACAACAGCATTCAAATCTCTTTTACGAAACTGCAGAAAAATATGAAGAAAACTTTAAGCCTCTTGAACTTCCGGAAAGCGAAGTATTCTTTTCTAATCCTACAGAACCAACAACAACTGTAAAAATTTACAAAGAACGCAATGATGTTTTTATTATTCCGGTTGTAGCAAAAAGACCAACAATCGTAACTTCTGTTCCAACAAATGGTAGTTCCGATGTTGTAAGAAATACCTCCATCCGAATTCTTTTTTCAAAAGAAATGGATCCTGCTTCCTTTGCAGATGAATTCGGCAACAGCAATATTGTTGTTACTTCTGGTAGTGCCGTACTTACAGAAGCTGCCGGAGACCTTAGTGCAAAAGATATTACAGCAAATTTAAATATTTCGCTTGGAAAAACCGGAAAAATGCTTACTATAGCTCCAAAATCCGGTTACTATTTTGATAACAACAGTCAGATAACTGTAAATATTTATGAAGAAGTATGCGATACAGACGGCTTTGAACTGAACGGAAAAATCTCATTCAGCTTTACAACCGGTGTTAAACTTGACAGCCTTGCTCCAAGAATTGAAGAGCTTTATGCAAGCCCTGCTGCAGACTTTAGTGAAGAAAATAGATTTGAACAGTATTATTATCTTCTCCAGGGAGAAGATGTACCAGTCTTTAAAGAAAAGATTGATGCTGCAACAAATGAACTTCAGTATTTTTTAGACTTTGATGCAAAGAATTGGGAAACAGATCCTTCAAAACCTGCAAAGTATAAAAAACCAATCCTTAAACAGCGCGTAACAAGATACCTGAACATTTATGTACGTGCAAATGATATTGCAGGTTCTGGCGGTAACGTTAGTATTGATAGTAATACACAAAGTGAAAGCTCTGTAGCAGCTATTCAGGTTCGTTCCTGTCTTTATGTAAATGCAGACGGAGAATCTGTAACAACTTCGGCCGCCGCTTTTGCAGATGATTCAACTGTATCAAGTGATTATTATCTTAAACCAATACAAATCGGTTATGCTCCAGGTCTTAAGGATTCTAATTGTAAAATCCAGGATACTTTTGAAAATGTTATGGATGATAGTGTTACCGGCGGAACTTTATTTACTTACGATTTAGAAGGTTTGCCGGATGGTCTTATTAAGATTGATGTCTGGGCTGTAGACATGGTAGGTAATAGTGGTGAAACTGAGCAATATGCTCTTGATAAATACAACAACAACTACCGCTCTATTTTTGTTGTAAAAGATACTACAAAACCAGATGCTGAAGCAAATAAGAATAATGTAATTCCGGATTTAACAGCTGCTGTAAATACAGACTGGTTTAATGCAACAACTTATGATGCTATAAAGATTCAGCCTAATACAGCAGGTAATGCAAACTCTCTTAAAGATGCCGGTGACTCTGCTGCTTTAGTTTGTGAACATGATAAATTAAAGTGGATTGTTAAGCCTACTGCCGATACAAACTGGGTAAAGACAATTTCTGCAAACGACCCTGCCTGGAAGCCGGTAACAGAGGAATATTCAGGCTTTACAAAACCTTCTTCAGATGGTCCAGTAACCCTTACTTATGCCCTCATGGACGACCTTGGAAATATTTCTGATGCAGTTGCAATTCAGGCCTTTAACTATGATGCAACCTTACCAAGCTTTAATAATCTTTCATGGACTGCAGAAACAGGTTCAACTCCGGGTATAGCAAAAGAAAATGAACTTGCCTCTCAAACTCTTGTAATTCCTCTTAAAGAAATAACAGCAGGTCTTAAGACTGTAGAGCTTACAGTTGCAAAGGGCGGTCTTGCTAACCCTGCTTATGGTAATTCTTTTGAAGGAACCGGTCTTTCTGTAAAAGCCGGAGAAACAAGCCTTACAAAGGGTACAGATTACACCGTTTCTGGAAACATTCTTACTTTCAATACTGCTCAGACGGGCTTTGATACAAACCTTACAATTAAGGGAATTAAGATTTCTGATGAAACAAGTGCAGACGCTCTGGAAGGAAATTACGCAATTCAGGTAAAGGCAACCGATGCCGCAAATAACTCAACAACTACAACCCTGACACAGAATACATCAGTTTCGATTGACTCAACCAAACCTGTTATTCAAAAAATCTTTATTCCAAATATCAGAAAGGCCGTAAGATTTGAGGATACTGGCAATGAAGCGGAATATTGGATTGATTATACAAAGCTGTCATCTCTAACCGGTTATTCAAACCCAATAACAGATCTTGAAGTAACATTTAACGAAAGCAATTCCGGTGCTCTTGTATTTGATTTTTCAAATTCTACTGTAAAGCTTACCAGCGGATCAGAGCTTTATAAGGGAAATACAAAAATTTCTGCAACTGTAAACGAAAGCACTCAGACACTCACAATTAATAACCCTTCTGATGCAGTAAGAAACGACCCTTCTGCAGGTTCTGTAAAGGTTCAGATTAAAAATGCTCAGATACAATTAGATTCTAATAATGATGCAAAAGTTGATATCAAAATTAGTGATACTGCAACAAACCTTTCCAACTCCTTTAACAGCGTTACAAGCAGCGAGGGAACAACCGAGATTCCGGGTATTGGAAAGTTTAAGTATGACAAAGAGTCTATATCATCTTCGTACTATACTCTAACAGATAAAGAAACCGAAGCAGACTGTGAAGCTGCAGAAGCTGGCTATACTAATAATGAATATATTAATGCAAAAATTACACTTTGCACAACAACTAAAGCTTCTGGTGTTTATTCTATAACTATTGATGGACCTGCAGAGTTTGATTCTACAACAACAATTAAAAATAGTTCTAATCAACCTCTAACTTTTGATATTTCAGATGATAAAAAGACTGCAACATTCTATAAAGAAGTTGGCGGTGTTAAGACACATATGCTTTTTAATAATGCCGCTAGTTCAGGAAAAGATGTAAATATTTCTAACCTTAAGCTTACCGGTGGCGAAGGTTCTAAATCTATCACCCTTAAGGCAGGCCATTTAAGTGGTGTAGTAAACTCCGGTATAACTCAGAGTATTGTGCTTGATACAACTCCACCTGCCTGGGTAGGTAAGGGACTTTATGTTTCTTACTCTTCCGAAGAAAATGCGAAAAAAGTTTATCCACACCCAGACCCTGATTCAAAAGTAAAAGTTTATGGAATGGATTTTGGAACTAAAAACACCAATAATAACCTGATTCTCTATTTCTATGACAAGTCTTCATATACTACAATTGTGCCTGATGTTTCTGATGATAATATTGCAGATACATTCTATTGGAAAAATGCTTCAGCTACTTCATATGTTACAGGTAGAGTCTTAAGTAACTCTGTTTATACAGGTCATCTTATGGTTTATGCAAAAGATAAAGCCGGAAATAAGTCTTCAATCATTGATTTTTATAGGCAACCTGTTTCAAGTTTAAGAGCTGGCTTGGATGCCCTTGAACACAATGCAGAATTAATTCCTCCTGA
>JAILBH010000022.1 GCA_024681195.1 Treponema sp. | reverse complement strand
CACATGAAGCAATGCAAAGCTCCCTGCTGCGGAAAAATAGATAAAGTTGAATATCAAAAAAACATCCAGGAAATCACGAGCCTTCTTTCGGGACAGGCAGAGCAGACAATAGAAAAAATGACGGCACAGATGAAGGCTGCTTCGGCCGACCTTGATTTTGAAAAAGCAGCCCGTTTGCGGGATGGAATTAAAGCTTTAATGATATTACAGAACCAGAATATTGTAGAAAGCTTTGATGCCGAAGACTGCGATTATATTGCCCACTATAGCGAAGGAGAGCTTGTAAGCTTTACTGTACTTAAGGTACGTCAGGGTAAGCTTTTGGGCCGCGAAAATTATCGTGTAGAAAGCCTGAATGAAGATGATGAACTTTTAGCAGAGTTTATGGCCGCCTACTACGAAGATTCAAGACAGTTGCCTCCTCGCATTTATGTTCCAACTACAGCCCAGCAGGAATTTATTGAACGCTGGCTTAGCGAAGCAATGAAGGTAGATACAAAAATTATTGTTCCGGGCGATAACGACAAAAAAGACATTGCAGCGCTCAATATGGCCCGCGAAAACGCACATGAAGATATTATAAGACGACTGCGGGATCGCGGCGATACTCCTGCAATGGAAGAACTCAAAAATCTTCTTGGGCTTGATACCCTTCCAATCAGAATTGAAGGCTTTGATATTGCACATATTGGTGGAAAGTTCCCTGTTGCTTCACTTATAAGCTTTTACAATGGAAATCCTGACAAAAAGAATTACCGCTACTTCCGTCTTAAAAACACAGACGGCATAATTGACGACTTTGAATCAATGAGGGAAGCTACAACCCGCCGCTATACAAGACTGCTCAACGAACAGGCAGACCTTCCGGATTTAATTATGATTGATGGGGGTATAGGTCAGGTTAACGCTGTAGAAAATGTTTTAAATTCATTAAACCTTGATATTCCGATTGTTGGTCTTGCAGAAAAAAACGAAGATCTTTACCTTCCGGGAAACTCTACCCCAATTCGGCTGCCACGAAGAAGCGACGGACTTAGACTTTTGCAGCGTGTGCGCGATGAATGTCACCGTTTTGCAACAAGCAGGAACCAGAATCTGCGTACTAAAGAAAACACTCAAACCATATTCCTGGAACTGCCTGGAGTTGGAGAAAAAAGAGCTGCTGCTCTGCAAAAAACCTTTATTACAATTGAAGGCCTGGCCACAGCCCAGGAAAGCGCAATAGCACAATGTCTTCACATAAAGGCTTCAGAAGCTGCAGATATTCTTTTTGCCGCAAAACAACTGCTTGCAAAGCGGGAAGACAAAAAAGCACTGCAAAGACATTCACTTGGAAAAGCCGGTACAACAAAAGAAAAGGCCGCAGAAGCAGACTACATTGCAGGCCTTGCAGCACAAGCGCTTGGCCTTTCTGTAGCCGATTCCACGGCCAATAACACAAAAACCGAATAATCAGTTTTTATTTTTGCATAAGCTTGAAAACACCATCATCAGGGTTGAATGCAACTCCTACATCATCAGATTCTGTAGGATACTTACCCTTAATAAAGAAGTTTTCTATAAGCTTGATATAATAAGCTGCAACTGTGTCTGCAGAGTTCTTCTGGTAAAGAGCCTTAAACTGAGTAAGCGCCTTGTCATAATGGCGGCCTTCAAAGTTAGCAAGAGCCTTTTCCCAATACTCATAATAAGTAATCAGAGAATCAGAAGCACCTTCGCGTTCACAGATAAGTTCGTAAAGACGGATTGGAGTATTAACGTTTACAACACGTACACAGTCAAGACTACGTACAACAAAGCGGTCACCAATTAATGCGCGGGTTGCAGCACTAATCATAATACCACCTGTTGAATACTGCTTGTTTACACCTTCAAGACGGCTTGCAAGGTTTACGTTATTACCCATCATAGTATAGTTCTTTTTGTTTTCAGAACCCATGTATCCGGCAATCATTTCTCCAGAATTCAAACCAATACGTGTGAAGAGCTTTCTCTTATTAGCAACCATAATCTTAAATGCTTCGTAAAGCTCTTCATCCATATCTGCAGGCATTTCCTCTGCGGCAATTTTTGCAATTTCCTGATTCATTACAGCTTCGGCAGCCTTCATCTTAATGGCAGCAGCACAAGCACGGGAAGCATGGTCTTCCATCTGAACAGGAGCCCCAACAAGCGCAATAATAGCATCTCCTTCGTACTTATCTACAGTTCCGCGCTCTTCCATGATGATGTCTGACATTTTTGTAAGATAGTAGTTAAGCAAAGCTACCAGCTGGCTCGCAGTAAGCAGTTCACTAAAGCCGGAGAACTTCTGAATATCGGTAAACATGGCAGTCATTTCCAGACGCTGTCCACCAAGCTTGAAAGAAGAAGGATTAGCAACAATTTCGTTTACTACTTCCTTAGAAAGACACTGACTGAATGCGTTTGTAATAAATTTCTTATCGTGGTTTGCAGTAATAAATCCAATGATTGTTGTTGCAACGAAAGAAACGAATACGGAAACAACCGGAACCACAGCTCCAATATACTGTTTTGTAAGTACAAAGTAGAGCAATAAAAGTCCACCTGTAACAATAACGGCTGCAATACCAATTAAAATCTGTGGTGTTGTTCTCTTAATTCTAAAGGTCAAAAGACTGTAGATAAGACACATAGCAAGTGCAATTAAAATCGAAATCCATACAGGAGAATCATCTACAAAGTCATTTGAAAGAATCATGTTTGCAATAGTATAGTGAACACCAGGGTTTGGATAATGCTCTTCGTACTGGTTCAAACCATAGTCCGATGTACTTGAAGCACTTGTACCAACAATACACATTGCATTCTTTACTTTAGACTGACACTTTTCGCGGGATGCCATGTATTTGTCATAAGCAGTTCTTGTTTCTGTAAACAAATCATGAATCCAGTCTTCATCTTCCGGATACATTTCGCAGAAATATGATTCATACTCTCCAACAAGGAAGTTAAGAGTCGCATTTAAATACTGCTGTCTGTATTCAAGATAAGCATCATAGGTAATTTCGTTTTCAGGATCTTCACCGTAAGCAAGTTCACCCTTAATATAGTCTGCAGTTGACCATGGATCATAAGGGTTATCTTCCGGTTCAGCTTCATCAAAGAAACCTGAATCATTCATAATGCTAAGGTTTGTAAGCAGGGTTTCTTCCATAGATGAAAGGAAGTAAATATTTGCAAGCGAAATACTGTTATAGTCAATGTAATCCTTCTTAGGATACTTAACAATAATTGAACCATCCTTTGCACGAGGAATCTTAAGACTTCCTGCTTTAATATAATCATTTGTGATTTCTACAGTAGGATTTCCAAGCATCTCAAGGATTGGACGGAATACAAGCTGTGCATAATACTTGCCGTTGTATTTTACTACAAGGTTTACGTGGCGAAGATAACCATCAACGTCAGGATCTGCATTAACAAAACCTGCAGATTTTGCCTGAGTAATAAAATCGTACAAAGCCGGCTGAACACCTACATACTCTTTAGTGATTGTATCTTTTTCGGCAGAAACATTTTTGAGAGCAATGTAATTTTCCAGATAATCCTTTGCTTCTCCTTCGAGTTCCGCATTATCATCAAAGGTAAGTGTAAGGAATGTATTTCCAAAATCGTTAATAGAACCGGCAAGAATACTGTCTACAGGTTCTATAACGTGCGAAATTGCAGTATTAAGTTCATTAGCATAGCGTTTTGAAGATGAATCAATAAACTCATAAGCTTCATCAACAGTAGAGTCTTTGCTTGCAATCTCTTCTATAGCATATCCGGCATCATCAGTAAGCATAGAAAAATAATCGTTTACATAACCCGGAAGATCAGAAACAACATATTTTTCGTCAACCTTAGCCTGAGACTTATCAAGGAAGCTCAAATCGAATACAACAGATCGGGCACCAAGTTCCTTCATGTTCGAAAGCATCTGTGAATAAATCTCTCGAGAAAAAGGCCAGGTTCCAATCTGTGAAACAGCATCATCATCAACATTAACCATGATTACTTCCGGACTTTCATTTGTTGATTTTAACGGACGCTGAAAATAATCAGCTACACGAAAATCAAGTGGCGAAAGAATGAGAAGTGAACAAATGGCAACCGAAATAATTGGTATAAGAATAGAAATAAGTATTTTTTTCATAGCATTAAATTATTAAAAAAAAAAGCCCGCAATCAGAGTTAGATTGCAGGCTTTTGATTGTCAATCAGATTACTCGTCCCAAGTAAAATCTTCTTTAGCCTCAGAAGCGCGTGATGAAGCAGTAGCTACACCTTTGCTCTTTCCGTCTGCTGTATCTTCAGCATCAGCTTTAGCGATAGTCTGTCTCTTAAGACCACCTTTAGCTGGAGTTGCATCAACATAAAGTGCTTCAACAGTTCCCTTCTGTTTAGCCTTAATCGTTATAGATTTTCCTTCGAACTTAACGACAACACTAGAGTTAAGACCTGTGTTAAGAACTGTAGAAGCAGACAACTCCTGTCCAACCTTTACCTTCTCAAACTTACCAGGTGCCGATTCATAAGTTACATTTCCTGTAACTGACTCTACTACATAAGAACCTGTAGCAGCGAACAACATTGTTCCTACGAACAATGCCAGAAACAAAGTAAACAGCTTTTTCATAAAAAATCTCCTCTCTGTTATTTACTATTATTATCGATTTTATAAAAAAAATCAATAATAATTTGCTTCTCTAAAGTTTTTCAAAATTGCATCCTGTGAAGGCATATCAATTGATGTGTCCGAACCAGGAACCGAAATTGGAAGGTAAGTTGACCATGCATCCTTCAAAGGAATAAGCATTGCATCTTTACCAGCCTTCTTCCATTCACGGGCACCATATGTCCAGGCAAGACCAAAGGTATCCTGAGAAAGTGTAATTTCTATTGGACACCAGATTTTACCATTGGCTTCTATATAGTAGCCCTTACCGGTTTTACCACGTGCTTCTTCAACAGTAAGTCCTGAATCAAAAGCCATGTAAATATGTCCCGGTACAGTAATAAATGCAGTTTCAATACCAATTGCTTCCAAAAGCGCACAGTTAAGAATTGTAAGGTCGTCACAGTCTCCACCATGATACAAAAGTGTCTGGTGTGGGAACTGAAGGAAGTCAACTGCTGCAGTACCTACATTATCGGTAAATGCACTGGATGGGTCAACTACATAATTAATACCAAATGCTTTAAGGGCACCAAACATAGCTGCAGCATACTGAATGTTTGCAGGAATGCTTGATTTAAGCTGGGTCTTTACAATTGCCTGAACCTGACGGGCAAAACGCTGAGCGGTAGCATCCTTTCCGGATACAAAAGCTGCTGCACGGCGGTCATCTTCCCAGGTCATTGAGTTACGGTTTAATGCAGTAACCGGCAATGAATAGCTTGTAGTCTGAAGCTTACCAAGTGAATAGTAAGAAACGGTTACTTCCATTTCTGAAGTCTTTGGCTGTACAAGATCAAGAATGTTTTCATTCAAGAAAGCGTAAAGAGGAACTTCAAAAGATTCACCAATCTTGATTCCTTCGATTTCTGCAACCTTATAAGGAGTTGTCATATATGCAGGAACAAGAACAGAAACTGTTACGTTATAAATCTCATTTGGTTCGTTATTTACAAAAGTAACAGAGCCGAATGAATTATCTGCATAGAATGAATAGAATACAGGGAACAATGGAGTAACTTCAGATTCTTCCATTGAGATCATTGTCTGATTAAACAGACCTCTTGAAAGACTGTATTTAACACCTACACCAATGCTAAAGGTATTCATAAATGGTTCTGGTTTTGAATAGTAAGACTTAAAGCCTGCAAAGCCGGTCAAACTAAGAGCTGGTCCAACGTAAAAGTCTACACCGGCTCTACCACCAAAACTAATACCACTTACAGATTCTTCTACAAGTTCTTTGTTTCCAATGAAGTTCCAGATTCCTGCAAAGCCTTCTCCAAAGGCAGCAAGCCTGTCAGAAAAGCGGAAGCTGTATCCAACACCAAAAGCTCCATCCATAAGCGACTGAATACCAAATGCCTTGATTGGATATCCGCCATAAGTAAACTGTCCCGAAAGATAAAGCTTATCACGCGAGCGGATTGTAACAGGCGACAAATCAAAGCCTGTGTTAATTCCAAAACCGCCGGCGTTATTCAAGAAGTTATCAACAGGCAATTCATACGAAGGCATGAATCGCACCGAAAAATCAAAAGCAAAAAGAGCCGAGCAGGAGAAAAGGACACACAATGTAAGGATGCCTTTTTTCATGCCAGACTTAAATTTTCTATTCAATCTTGGCATTTGCATTCTCCAATCCCTTCAAAGCAGTAGTATTGTTAGGGTCCTTTGCAAGAACAGCCTTATACTGAGCAGCAGCTGCAGTATAGTTCTTTTCGATCATATAGATGTTTGCAGTGTTGTTCATAGCTGCAACAGTATTGAGCTTCTGGAATTCGCGCTTAGCTTCTGAGTAGCGTCCTGCACGAACAAGAGCAACACCAAGCTTGTTAGCGTTTCCTTCTGCACGGGCACGTTTAATAACCTGTTCAATATCAGAATCAATGTAGCTCTGGATTGCAGACTTAATGTTCTTAATAAGAGCATCCTGCTTTGGTCCGGCTACAGAAGTGTTTGTACTGTAAGCAACAGGCTTGTAAACGTTCCATGCATCTGTTGTATCAATGAACTCGTAGTAGTTTTCTTCATCTTCGAAGCACTTGGCAACGGCATTAGATCCGGCCTTATAACTTGCTGTAAAGCCTTTTTCGAGGTTTGCCATAGAAAGTGCAAGATAAACAACATCGTTTTCTTCATCAATTACAAGTCCGTCTGTAGAAGCAAAGTTGCTCAAAGCCTGATTAGCACCAATTCCAAGTTTTACAAGAACAATAAAATCATCGTTAATCGGCATGTAACCTGTAGGAACGTTTACAGTCTGAAGACAAGCACACAACAGAATTCCAAGATCATCATAATCACCAGAAAGATACTGGAGGGTCTGAAGCGGATACTGAATAGAATCCATTTCAAAATCCTGGTGATAAGAAGCATATGGAGTAATTGTATCGCCTGAGTAAGTTACACCTACAAGTCTAAGAGCTTCAACCATACCGGCAGCATACTGAAGATTAGCATTCATACCAGTATAAATATTGTTACGTGTGATTCCTGCAACTTCCTTAGCGAACATCGCAATTTCCTGTCCGTCTGGAGAAATAAATGCTGAAAGACCAGCGTTATCTGACCAGACAAAAGCGTTGCGGTTATTAACAGAAACAATTACAGGTTCAACAACAGTCATCTTTTTTCCGAGGAACTCGTATTCAATTACAACTTCACCACTGATTTTTCCGTTTTCTGTGAACTGAAGGATTTCTGTAGAGAAGTCTGCATAAAGAGGGAATTCTTCTGTTTTATGACGATTGATACGTGAAACAGATCCACAAAGCTTTGCAGCTGTTGTATATTTGTTTGCACGGAAGCTTACACGAACATTGCGAAGTTCCGCACCATCATTATTTCTTACAATGATTGTTCCGAATGGTTCATAACCATAAACAGAACTGTATACAGGATAAACATCTGTATCCTGAACAATCTTTACAGATACAGTAGAGTTACTTCCTTTGTTACCAACCTGGGCATTAATTCTAAATGAAATACCAGCGAAAGGGCCCGAAATAAAAGCATCCTTCATACTGGCTGTGTAGTTTGTCCAACCTCCAACTGCATTAATAGAAACAGAAGGATTTAAGCGGAAGCCAACTTCACCAAATGCTCTGTAATAAAGATCGCTGAAAGCTTTTTTGCTGTCTTTTGTACCTTCCCCAGATTCATTTTCAGATATCTGAGAAGAAATATAATCAACACCAAAACCACCACCTATACCAACATAAAGTCTGGAAAGTGGATAGTAATAAACACCAAGATTAAGACCGCCGGAAAGAATGTTAATTCCATCTGCTACATTATTTGGTTTTTCCATTACGTAACCGCCTTCTACACCGGCTGTTACAAGACCAAATAAATCAACACCACCAGAAACATTTACTCCAGGAGCTAATTTCATATTTTTGGCTGACGGGAAAACTGCAAGTGGATCGATTTTAAAAGTAAGATCTAATGCAAAAACAGTAGATAAGCTGATTGCTGCTGACAGAGCAAGTGCAACTATTTTTTTCATTTGAATAACCCTCCAAGATTATTTTTTAATTATCTTTATATTATAGATTATATAATTCTGTTTGTCTATGAATTATTATTACCAAAAATTCCAGATCTTATGCTATAATCTTTTTATGAAAAACTGCCTTAAAGAAAATCTATCCGATAAAAACTGCATTTTTGTGTTTTCTACAGATGTAGTTATGAATTCCTGGATAGACTGGTGTGTTTGTAACGAAGAAGAATCGGGAGTTGCAGCGGTTCCACTGGAAAGATTTATTTCCTGGGATAAGTTTAAAGGCAGCTATGCAGGTGCTCAGGAAGAAAATAAATCGCCGGTTCCTTCACTTTTACGTAAAATTTTTGTACGAAATCTTATTCAAAAGAATGCACAGGAGCCTTTTTTTAAGAAAATAATTAATCCACAGTACGCAGCTACTGCAGCCTCCTTTACCGACTGGATCTGCAGGATGCTTCCTTCCCTATTACTGTGGCATAAACGCTTTGAAGAAGCTTCTTCTACCCCGGAATACACCGCCGATGATGAAGATAACGATTACGAACTTCTTTTTGAACACTATAAATCCTTTCTGGATGCAAACAACTTTTTTGAACCGGCCTGGGTTACCCCTGATTTTTCTGGAAGCGGCAAAAAAATCTTTATCTTTTACCCCGAAATCCTTGAAGATTTTGCAGATTATAAGGAAGTTTTTGACAAATGCCCTGAAATTCATCTTATAATGCTGCCAAAAGAAGGCCCTGAAGCTCCTAAACCAAAGTGCATCAAATACAGTGATTCCCGCAAAGAACTCAGAATGACAATTCTTGCAATAAGAAAGCTTGTAGCAGAAGGCAAGGCTAACTGGACAGATATTACACTCAATGTTCCTGACCTTGAAACCTACAGACCTTATCTTGAGCGGGAGCTTTCTACTTATTGTGTTCCATATGTAATCAGAGCAGGCTTTCCGCTTACTTCCAATTGTGCCGGCATTGTTTTTAAAGAAATTCTTGATTGTTATAATTCAGATTTTTCTTATGAAAGTGTACGCCGTCTTTTACAGGACAACTATATTCCCTGGAAAACAAATGATAAAGAAGTACGTGAAAATTTAATCCGCGAAGGACAGAGGCTGCGATGTATCTGCGGTTATGATAAACCCGGCGGAGAACATGTAGACATCTGGAAAGAAGCGCTTTCTAAAATAAACCATGATGAAAGGGAATTTACTTTTTACAATCAGCTCAAAAAGGAAATAACGGCAATCTGCAAAAGCAATACCTTTGCTGCAATTCATACTGCGTGGATGGCATTTAAAGAACATTATCTTGAGCCGGCCAGTTTTTCGGAAACAGCAGATAAGATTATAAGCCGCTGCATTACCCTTTTGAACGAGCTCATTCAAATAGAAGAAAAATTCTGTATACCGCTTGGCCTTACCATAGACCAGCCTTACAATTTTTTTATAAACGAGCTTTCCGGCAAAACCTATACCCCGCAGAATCCTGCAACAGGAATCTCTGTTTTTCCATACAAGCTTTCGGCAGCAGGAGCTTTTAAGTACCAGTTTGTAATTGATTCAAGTCAGAAAAACCTTGAGCTGCCGTTTAAAAGGCTTTCATTTTTGAACGCCCGCAAACGAAGCTTTTTTAAGCTGACCGATGAAGATAAAATTTTCAACGCATCAAAGGCATTTATAAGGCTTTATGCTGGTGCCGGCGTTGCAGCTGCCCCTCTCCCAATGTTTTCCAGTGCCGAAGACACCTTTGACGGATTTGCGATTGCGCATACCTACCTTAAAACAGATGATGAGAAGGTTTATGCATCTGCGCTGGCTGAGCTTGAAAATGAAGATTTTATTCAAAATGAAAAGAGATGGTTTTTGCAGCAGGGCCCTTCGACAAGCTCAGGGACCGCGCATACAGCGGCATTTTCCGAAACTCAAAAAAATCAATTCCAGCAATGGGACAGCTTTAATCAGAATAGAAATAATGAACATGCTCCTTACAAGGTGCCGCCGGTTCTTCAAAAAAAGATAAATGAATTTCTTATTCAAAACAGAAACAAACATCTTCCGCCGGAAAAACAGGCAGAAGCAAAAATTACACTGTCGCAGTCAGATATGGGAAAATTTTTCCCTTGCCCGCGAAAATGGATTTTTTCTACAGTACTTAACCTTAAATCAGACAGCCTTTCCACTTCACTTTCGGGCCGTTTTGACATGGGAAACATTCATCATAAGATTCTTGAGCTTTACGGAAAGCATCTTATGGAACAAAAACTTACCCTTCCAAAAGTCGCTGACGGCGTACTGGAAGAAGAAGAGCAGCTTAAAAAGCTTATAGAAGGCTTTGCATTAAAGGCAATCAACAATCCAGAAGAAAGCTTTTATAACAGCCCGCTTACAAAACAAATGCTTGAGTCCCAGATTCCGGCAATCACAAAAACCATAATTACTTTTTTGAGGGAATTCTGCAATAAATTCAACGGCTACAAAATTTACGGTGTAGAAAAATGGTACGGCGGAAACAATGCTAACCGCAGCTGGAATTACACCGGAAAAATTGACTGTATTCTTGTTGCCGGCGCAGAACACCCCGAAGATACAGGGTGGACAATTATAGATTATAAAAACACCAGCTCTGCCATGCCAACCCCCGCCGAAACAAAAGTTAGCGACGATGGAATTCTGGGAGACTTTCAGGTTCCAATGTACATCACACTTATCCGCGAAAACGAAACTGTAAAAGAAATAAGTCTTGCAGCCTTTTATGCAATCAACTTCAGTTCGTCGGGGGCAAAAAATAATATTGTTGTAGATGAAACTAATAAAAACAAGAAATTACAAGAATACGAAACAACAATAAAAAGCTTTGAAGAATATGCCCAGAAATTTGCAGAGTGTGTCCAGAATGAAAACTATTCTCTTGGCAGTGTAGACACATTTGAAGATTGCGGTGGCTGTGAATATAAATCAATCTGCCGCTTTAATTACACAATTGCAGGGAGGGAAAAATGAGCGAACAAAACACAAACTCTAACGAATATGCATATCTGGACCTCCTTGAAAGAAAACTGGATAAAAAACAAAAGGATGTCTGCTTCAGTACAGGTAACACGATTGTTGCAGCCGGGGCAGGCTCCGGAAAAACCCAGGTTCTTGCAACACGCTTTGCCTGGCTTGTAATGTCACAAAAAATTCCGGCACCAAAAATCCTTACCCTTACATTTACAAACAAAGCTGCCGGCGAAATGTACGAACGCATTTATCAGACTCTGGATTTCTTTATACAAAATCCCGAAACTCCTTCTGCCGAAAAAGAACGGGCCCGTGTTGCACTGGAAGAATTTTCGGAAACCCATATTCAGACTCTGGACTCTTACTGTAATTCAATTGTAAAGCAGGCTGCAAACAGATACGGTATACGTCCAGACTTTAATGCCGGTGGCTCAGAGGCTTTAGAAGATATAAAAAAACTTGCCCTCCCCTATGTTATTTCAAATAAAGAAAGACAATGTATTCAGACCTTTGCACGTGCCGGACAACTTGAAGATTTTACTTATGATATTCTTGCTAAGGCTGTTTGTGAATATACAAATCTTGCGAATCCAGACGATTATTTTTGCTCAAAAATACCGGCCCAAAAGCAGCTGCTTGTTGATAGCTGGAACCAGCTTGTGTTCAAAGACCTTAAAAAAATGATTGGTGAAATTGATTCAGCATATTCACAGGCTGTAATTGCTTCTCCAGGAACAAAATTTGTTATCAGCTGTTCAGCGCTGGTAGCAGCACTTATTGAATTAAAAGTAAATGAAGTTACTCAAATAGAACAGATTCTTTTGCAGATAGAAGCAATCGAAAAGATATTTATTATTCTTAAAACTATCACGCTGCCCGGGGGCAAAGCAAAACCAGAAACTGAGACACTCAAAGAATATATAAACCTTCTTAGAAAAAATGCTTTAACAATTCAATCCTTAATAAGTTATATTAAACAAATTGATGCAATTACAGATCTTTATCAACTGTTTGATGAATTTACATGCATTGTAAATGCTTCAAAACGTCAGACAGGAAATCTTACCTTTGCAGATATTCAGGAACTGGCACTTAAAATCCTGAACGAACAGGAAGACATAAGGCTTCAGGAACAGGCTGCCTATGACAAAATTATGATTGATGAGTTTCAGGACAATAACTCCGACAACCGCGATCTTTTGATGCTTCTGGCAGACGGAAAACAAAAGCTGTTCTTTGTAGGAGATGAAAAACAATCAATCTATAAATTCCGCGGCGCAGATGTTTCTGTATTTAACAGACTCAAAACCGAGCTTGGAACAGGCAGTTTCTTACAGATGAACTACAATTACCGCTCAAACAACGAACTCATTACAACCTTTAATAAGATTTTTGGCGGGAACAGTTTTATTTTTAATAACAATACCGACAAGGATTTTGAAGCAACCTACAGTGATAATGCAGTCAAATATGATCCTGTAAACAAGACAGAAATTCCTCAGGCAGATATCAGCAGCGATAAAGCTAAAAAAATGGAAATCTGTCTGTTTGATCCAACTAACCTGGACAAAGAAAAATGCTTTGGACAAAAGGACCAGCTTGCAATTCATATTGCAAAAAAGATTCTAAAATACAGGGAAGAAAAAGCAAAGGAAGGAACAACTTATCCGTTTTCTAAATTTGCAATACTGGACCGCAGCCGAACAGACCGCCGTTATCTTATAAAATGGCTTAACGTATTCAACATTCCGTATACGCTTGATACAAACACTTCAATCTTTTCTGACGGACCAATTAACGACATTTACAATTTTATTCAGTTATGTGTTTATCCTAATGATAAAATTTCTAAGGCAGGCTATCTTGCTTCTCCGTTTGCAAACCTTAGCGAAGAAAGTGTAGAGATTATACTTACCGACCAGGAAGAGCCAAGCTTACCCGATGAAAGTGAACTGAAAAAATATACGGCTGCTATGGATTTTTATAATACACAGCGTCTTCTTAGCCTTAGCCGTCCGCTTACAAAAACCCTCGAAGTTTTATGGAATGACTGCGGTTACCGCTACGAAACAATGCTCAGCCATAGAAAAGCACTTTATACAGAACAATTTGATATGCTCTTTGAGCTTGCACGCCAGACAGATCAGAACGACAAAGGAATTGCATGGTTTGCAGACCTGCTTAGCCAGATTAAAAACAATGAGCTTTCTACTTTTGGTAAAGATACAGAAATTAAGTTTGATGAAATTTCCTACCCTATAGAAAAGGGCGATGCCGTAAACATTATGACAATTCATAAAAGTAAGGGACTCCAGTTTGGCTATGTTTTTGTTTATGGCTGCACAAATGTTTCCGGCAGTTTAAAAGAGTCTCAGTTTTATTGTGATAATGAATACGGGCTTACCATAAGGCCTAAAGACGGAACAAAAAATTTCTTCTCTAAACGTCAGGAAGAAAAGGCTATTCAAGAACAACTTGCAGAATTCCGCCGCCTTATTTATGTAGCCATTACCCGTGCCGAAGAGTTTGTAGAAATTACAGGAATCTGGAAGGAAGAAGAATCAAAATCTGCAAGTAAAGAAGACTCTTTCCAGCTTATAGAAAACATGGTGCGCTGGTATAATGCTCATCCGGAAGAAATTGCTCCGTTCCGCTTTAATGCTATAGAAGCTGTTGAGCGAAAAGAAATGCAGTCTGTTCTTTATGGATTTAATTCTCTTAAAGAAGAAAAAAACAAGCTTTCCCTCACCCGCAAATTGTATCAAACCACAGAGCCTGCCATAAAATATGAATGGCCGGAATCAAACAGAAAAACTCCTTCGTCTTTGGAAAAAGAATATGTTGCAGCCAGCGCCCAGGATGGCGACAGCGGAAGCAAATATGAAAATTCAGAAGACCTTCTTACCACAACAGATTTTGCCGCCGCAGATTTTGGTACACTCGTTCATGCCTTTTTGGAAGCACAGGCAAACGGTACGCCTTGCGAACAATATGAACCTGCACCAAAGCTTTTGAAAAATCTTGGAGACCAGTCGGAAAAGTTCGCCGAAGTTTTAGAAGAATGCCGTAAAATGTGCCGTGAGTTTGCCGCCAGTGATTTAGGCAGGCAGCTGGAAGAGTCAAAACTTGCAGGTCGTTTCTACCGCGCCGAATGGGCCTTCCGCATGTTCTTAGAAGGCACCATCTTCACCGGTTCCATAGACTTGATTTTTGAAAACCCGGACGGCACCT
>JAILBH010000195.1 GCA_024681195.1 Treponema sp. | reverse complement strand
TTTCAAGACAAATGTACAACAAATATGAAATGGGGAATGCAGAACCGTCTCTTAAAATAATTAAAAAACTTTGTGAACTTTATAAAGTTTCAGCGGATGTTTTTTTGAATTCAGTAAAGATATCCAAAAGTGAAAATGTTTTATACGAGCAGCTAAAAAACAATCAATCTGTTATGTATATGGCTTCTCCAAAACCTGTTTACGGAACATCATTTGCCAATCAAAACAATAATGATAATCTTTTAACAGAGTTAATCAATCTTTTACCTTTATTACAGTTGAATGAACAGATTCTGTTAATGTCGCGTTTAGCTTCAATCATAGAAAACGAAACTTCTACACAAAACAAACCTTCATTAAAAACAAAAAAAATAAAGAAGATTCCAGATGCAGAATATAATCTTTATTTAAATAATGAGGAAACTCAAAAGAGAAAGACCTCAAGCCTTGCTTCTGTTCGGGAGATGTTAAAAAATGATGAATGGTGAAATCTGGTGGGTAGATTTTCAGGAACCAAAGGGAAGTGCACCAGCTTTTGTAAGGCCGGGTATTATAGTACAAAATAACGAGCTGAATGATAGTGAAATAAATACTACTATTGTAATCCCCGTTACAACAAATTGCAGATTATCAGATTATAAAGGAAATGTTTTTCTTGAAAAGAATTTGACAAAATTACCAAAAGATTCTGTGGCTTTATGTTCGCAGGTTACGACTGTAGATAAAGAAGCACTGATAGAAAAGAATTCTCGACTAAGTACTGAATTACTGAATGAGATATATTCTGAGTTATTCTGGGTTTTGGAAAGATGATATTATTCATCAACCTCAATTTCCATAATTTCATAAAAATTGCAGCAGAGGACTCGGGAAAGATTATTTATGGTTTGGCCCGAAGCCTGATTTATGTCGTTTTGGCGCTGTTCGTAAAGCTGGATCATGCGAAGGGAAACGCCGCTTAGTTCTGAAAGTTCTTTTTGAGTTAGTCCCCGGGCTTTGCGGATTTTTTGAAGTCGGGTAGGTGAGGCAGCTTTGTTTACCAGAATGATTTTATTTGCAGTGCTGACAAATTTAGAGATGTCTGCTTCGTGAAGAATGTAGCGTGAAAGTATTCGGGATGGGACAAGACCGTATTCCTGCAGGTCAGAAAACTTTAAGCCTGAATACCACTGGTAATATGCCAGTACCCAGCCAAGCCAGAACTCTTTACCTTGATTGATTTTTGGATCATCGGGGAACTTAGTGGCAGCGCCAATTTTTTTGAGTACATTCTGTGCCAATTCTATGCCCGACATTCCTGCAATATATTTTGGATTTGCGTGTCCGAATTTCTGCGCAACTTCTGATTGAATAAAATAAAGGAAGAACTGGTCGCCGTCGTATTTAAGGAGTCGGATTGCATAGTCGAACATTACAGCCAGATTTTGCTGGGCATCATTTAAATAAAATTGCTGGTATGCGCGGGTCGCCATTTTTTATTCCTCCTCTTATTATGTCTATTACAAAAAATGCATTTGGGTTCTGTAAATCTGATTCTGAGCGTATTTTTGAAAAGGTGCTTCGAGCGGTGCTGTCACGGAGCATCTTTTTTGGATAGTAAATGTTGCGGTCTGCCGGGGTACTTGTTACAAACGAAATTTGTGAAAAAGCCTTTTTTGATTTTAATACAACCTGTTCGCCAAGCTTTCCCAGGTACATTGCCTGATTCAATTTTTGAACAGAAATTGTGTTGTTCAAAAAGGCATTCGCAAAAGCAAAATATGAATCATCGGCACGGTAACCGCGGATTATATCATATTTGTGGTAGGGAATTAAAAAGTTTTGCAAAAGATATTGTTTTGCTGCAATAGAAATGTCTGAAGTTAGTTCAAAGGTTCTGTTTTCTAAAAGTATTGCAAGCCAATTTAAAATATTGAATTCGCCTTGTGAAAGATTAAGAATGCTAAGACCATCCAGTACCAGCTGATATTCATTTGCAAAGCCGTCTTTTTCTTCGGTGCAGCCCCATTCTTTTGCAAGTTCAATATTTTCGGTGCAATAAAATCCATAGCCGTAATCATTCTTTGGATTTCCAAAATGAAATTGAGGAAGTTTGATAACATTTTCTGAGCCGTGATAAAGCTTTAATTTTTTCATGACAAAACACTATCGCTAAAGCGATAGTTAAATTATATCGCTGAAACGATAGTTTTTGCAAGTTTTTTTTAATTTGTATGTTTAAGCCCTATGTTTGCGATGATGTTAGTTTTGCTATTTTTTGAATGAGTTCTTTGTTTTGTACCAGCTCTTCCACAGCGCATGGCACTCTGTAAGTCCAGTTGAACTTTGTTACAGTGCCCGGAATGTTTATGCGTTCGTCGGCGGCATCCGGCAGCCAGAGGGCTTTGTCCATGTAGAGCAGGTCCTGCAACGGCGGAATGAACCATTGGCTTGCGGCTTTTGCGCTTGCTTTGAGAATTTTCTGGGCAAGCTCCGGAGTAAAATCTTTCTGGCTAAGCTGGTCGGCCTGCTGGTCAAGTTCTGATTTCTGGTCTGCAAAAAGTGGGCCTGCAGAAGCGTCGGCACTTTCAAGGTCAAAGTCGCGGGCGTTTGCTTTTATAAAGGCTTTTACGCTTTCTTTTTCGTCGTCCCACCACTGGCGGATTGTACTTGAGTCGTGAACCGAAGTTGTTGCAACACTCAAAGGTTCGTAGTCTTCAAATGGAACAAAAGGCTGATTTGGTTCGCTCCACTTGCGGCACCATCTTACTACACGCAGACCTAAGATTTTATGGGCCAGCATAGTTTGAGGCACACAGGCAATTCCAACGCCCAGGTCTTCGCCGCATGGGGTCATTTTGAGGCCGGCTGTTATGGCTGTGAAAATTTCATCTGCCTGTTTTTTCCAGAGTTTTAAGTTCTTTTTTTCAAGGTCGGCAAAAAGGTCCAGCAGGCCTTCTTTTTCTGCTTCATTGAGCGTACCCCAGGAAGTTGACTGAC
The DNA here is from genome assembly GCA_024681195.1 of Treponema sp. Taxonomy (GTDB): domain Bacteria; phylum Spirochaetota; class Spirochaetia; order Treponematales; family Treponemataceae; genus Treponema_D. Next base: position 5,299 of record JAILBH010000195.1, on the reverse strand, counting down.
CATAAGTCCAAAGGGGAATAAATTTATTTTTAGAAACTTCAAGCAGGGTGCGGTTGGACCAGTATTCAACAAGCTTGGCCTTAATTTTTTGTGCGGCAGGCTCGTCTACAAAGGCGCTCAGATCAAGCTGGGCAAGATCGCGGCTTCCCTTAATTGATTTATCAAAAAGCCATAGCTCTTCGTCTCCAATGCGGGTGCAGATGGTCTGCAGAATCTGGTGGGCAACGTCGCGATTCCAGGTGACTTCTTCAACGGCGCTTGTCGGAATATGAGGAAGTTTGAGCCAGCGGATGCGGTCGTCATCAAAACCAAGCTCGTATAGATCATCAATCTTAAAACTTGCGTAGGGCTCTGTGTGGCCGGTAAGGGCGTTGCAGTCTGCTTCAGGAATTGCCCAGATTCGGAAAAATCCCAGAATGTGGTCAAGACGGTAGGCATCGTAATAGCGGGAGGCATGCTTGAGGCGGTTTTTCCACCAGGAGTATTTATCTTCTTTAAGATTTTTCCAGTTGTAGGTTGGAAAGCCCCAGTTCTGGCCGGTCGGATTGTCTCCATCGGCAGGAGCTCCGGCACGCAGGTTCTGGTTGAATACATTAGGGTAGGCCCAGGCGTCGCAGGAATCTTCGTTCATGAGGATTGGCATGTCGCCTTTGAGCAGGAGCCCCTGTTTGTGTACATATTCAACTGCTGTGGTAAACTGCTGGTCTGCAAGCATCTGGCACCAGGCATAGAAAAGATGCTCTTTTTTGAAGGCCTTGGTGTTCCACAGCTTAGTGATTTCTTCCGGAGTTTTGTGCTGGTCATCTTGATGCCAGCTTTTCCAGCTTGCCTGCATGTAGTTCCACTTAAGGTTTTTGTAAACGGCATAGTCCTTTACCCATGGGTTGGATTTTATCCATTTAGTGAGTTGTTCGCCCGCTTCGCCGGTTTTTCCTTCCGGGGTGGTGTCGTAAAGCATTTTGAGCAGACTGATTTTTGTGTTCAAAATTGCATCGTAGTCGTAGCGCAGGGTGTAGGGCTGGCTGGTGATAAAAGTATCATAGGTGGTTTTGAATTTTTTGTCGTTTTTATAAAGGTTTTCAAAGCCCGGAATATCCTTAATGCGTATATAAATTGGATGAAGGGCAAAAGCCGAAAGTCCTGAATAGGGTGAGCTTTGAGTTCCGGTGTCGTTTACAGGAAGCAGCTGGATCAGCTGGATTCCACAGGCCTTGCAAAAATCTGCAAAGGGCATAAGGTCTGCAAACTCGCCGATGACAGGATTATTTTTTGTATAAAGGGCACCAAGCGGAATGGCCACCCCTGTAAGTTTATTTTTCTGCATAGTAGGGTCATTATAGCACGAAATTTTTAACAATGCCACACCGGAGTAGCCAGCTTATTACTGAAGGGTTGCGCGCGTCTGAAATCCGGGAGCCAGGAGGTATCGTTGGTGAGCTCCTGGTAAAACAGATATTCAAAATCGTAGGCTTCTATAAGGTCCTGGATGTCGGAATCTTCCTGTGGGGTGACAAGGCGGTTTTCCAAAGAGGCAAGGGCTTTGCGGCGGGCGGTAAGTTGCGGGGCTTCTTCTTCAAAAGGCACCGGCGTGTACTGATTCATAAGCGAAATGATTGCACGGCCATCTGCATTTTCCTTGAGCCATCCTAAAACATCAGCCGTCTGTTCAAATTTGCCCGGCATAAATAAATGACGCACAATAACACCAGACATGATTTTGTCGCGGGGTTCACCAGGCTTGGCCCATTCAGCAGGTTTAGCATTTGGTGGTTCAGGCAGGCTTACAATTTTAAGCGGATTATTGTCTATCATCCAGCGGATTGCGGCAGTGGCAGCATCAGGATAATCCGGGGCGGCAAAAAGTGCCCGCGACAATTGGCTATCCAGCGTTTTCAAATCCGGCAGCCAGATTGTAACGAGGCCCTTGAGTAACTCCAGCATTTCAACCGACTCATAGGCAGAAGAGTTCCAGCAAAAAGGTATTGTAACTCCACCGTCGCGCGCAGCCCGCAGGAATTCAGCAATCTTTGGAATGTGATGGCTCCCCGTAACAAGATTAATATTTTCAGCACCGGCAGCCTGCAGCTTAAGACAGATATCTGTAAATTCGGCTGCATCTACTGCACGCCCCAGACCATCCTGGCTTATCTGATAATTCTGACAAAATGCACAGCGCAGGGTACAGCCTGTAAAAAAGATTGTTCCACTGCCGCCAAAAACTGTAACAAGAGGTTCTTCTCCAAAATGAAGGCCCGCAAATGCAATGCGAAGGTCAGAGGTCTCGCGACAAAAGCCTCCACGCGGCCCTTCGACAGGCTCAGGGACCACAGCTGCAAGTCTGTTCACTCCGCACTTTCTTGGGCACTGGCGGCATTCACGGTAAAAATCGGCACTCTGCAAAACTAATATGCTCCTTTAGAAACAAGCACGCTCATCATAGATTGAAGAATATCAACAGGAAGGTCTTCTGCTTCATAATTAACAAGCTGACCAATTTCCTGCCAGTCTTTATCACTCAGGGTATCAAAATATTCATCACTGTCTTCCATGAGTGCAAGCATTGCAGCCAGTCGCTCACAATTTGCAGCTTCCGGCTCCCAGCTTAAATCCGAAGCAGTATAAATATATGCATTTTCCCAGTATTCAAACAGTGAGTGAGGAAGGTCGGTTGGGCAGGATGTACTTCGTTCAAAAAGACTTTGTATATCCTTCTTTATGCTTTCATAGCCCGAAAAGCCGGGTTTGTTCTGGCGTGCATATTTTTTTGTTTTTTCAATATCGCTGATAAATTTTTCTACTATAGTCATAATTCGTAAGTATATCAGATTTAGCCGGCTTTTCCAAATCCAAAAAAATCTGATATACTTTCGGCATGTTCAGCGATACACACTTTCATTTTAAGATGATGACAGAAGAACGCGGCATAAATGGTGTTGAAGTTTTGACTGCCATGGCCAGCCGCGACTGCTTCTTTGGACTTGATATTGGAACCCGTGCAGGAGATTTAGCCGGCAGACAGCTTGCTGTAGAAAAATGCATTGCAGCAATTTCTGATTCCAATCTTGCAGATAAAGCCCGCAACTTTATGTATTTTACTGCCGGAATCTGGCCGGACGTTGAAAGCATAAAAGACAGAAATGTCCAGATGAAAATCCTTAGGGAGTCAGTCATTGCTGCTGCCAACGACAAGGACCAGGACACTTTGCACCGGCGTGTAATTGCTATAGGTGAGTGTGGACTGGACCATCACTGGAACCCATCTGGTGCCGACGGCCGCTGTGAAGAAGATTTTGACGAACAGCTTTACCGCGGAGAACGAGAACTTTTTGAGTCGCAGATTGAACTTGCCCGCGAGCTTAATCTCCCTGTTATAGTTCACAGTCGCGACGCATTTGAAGACACTCTGAATTGCATAAAGAACGTCGGCTACGATAACGGAATAATCCACTGTTATAGCTATGGTATAGACGAAGCACGAGCTTTCCTTGACCGCGGCTGGTACATAGCCTTAGGTGGCGGCATAACCTACACCAAAAAATCCAAGCTCGAACAGATGGAAGCACTCATCCGCTACATCCCGTCAGACCGCCTTCTGACCGAAACCGACGCCCCTTACTTAGCCCCCGTCCCTTTCCGCGGCCAACCCAACACCCCAGTTTTGGTAGAACACGTATTTAATTACCTCTCCCAAGTCCGCGCCACACCTCTCCCGGATTTAAACTCGACTGTGGATGAAAATATAAAAAGATTATTTGGATTATAGTGCCTTAAAATGCCTCATGAAAAAAGACGGATTGAAGGTTCTGGCTTTGCGGAACCTCCTCTTTGCCTTGTGGAGCAAAGCCAGGTTCTTCACTCCGCAGTTTTTCCCATAGATACAATTTTTATGACAATACAAACAAATCATGTTATAATATTTTTATACAAAGGAGATTTATTATGCAAACAGCAGCATTAGTTTTAGGTATAGTTTCATTAGTAATCGCCATTGGTGGTGGCGCTGCCGGAATGGGTTGGATTGGTTCAATCTGCGGTATTCTTGCAATTATTTTTGGTGCTATTGGAATGAAAGAAGGTGGTCAGCAGAGAAAAACAGCTAAAACCGGTTTAATTCTTGGTATTATTGCATTGTGCTGGGGATTAATTGTAACAATTGCATGTTTAACCTGTATTGGAGTGGGCGCTGGTTTTGCAGATTCTTTGGGCTTCTTTGATTAATCGCTTACGCTTCCCTTTATAAATCTTGGTTTTATAAAACTTCCTCTCTATGGAATATGCATAGTAACGGGCATCCTTCTTGCGGGTGCCCTTTGTGCTAAGCTTTGCAAAATTCTGAATAAAAATTTTTACGATTTTATTATAATTTCGGCTGTAGTTCTTGCCTTTGGTTTTGCCGGAGCCAAGCTTTTATATCTTCTTGATTTTTATACACCGCGCTACTTTTTTAATTATCTTTTCAAAATGCTGCGTCATCCTTCCGCGTCCGGACTCATGGAAGGCGGCTTTGTTTTTTACGGAGGCTTAATTACCGGCCCGCTGGGCTATCTGCTTGGCTGTAAAATTGCCCGCTGTCACCCCCGTGATTTTACGAATATCTTTGCTTTTGTAATTCCGTTTATTCATGCTTTTGGACGAATCGGTTGCTTTTGCGCCGGCTGCTGTTATGGCATTCCTTATTCAGGTCCATTTGCCCTTCATTATAAAGCACCGGTAAGTGATGCACCTTTAAACACAGGACTTTTTCCGGTTCAGCTTACAGAAGCGCTCCTGCTTTTTATTTTTGCATTTGTAATTTTGTGGCTGCTCTTTACAAAAATCCGGGCTGCAGACCATCCGCTTTTTGCATACTATATGATTTATTATTCAGTGGTGCGCTTTATGCTTGAATTTTTAAGATATGATTCTGCCCGCGGATTTATCTGGATATTTTCAATCTCTCAATGGATAAGCATGATTTTATTTATTGTGGGACTTGCTATAATAACAATTAAGATTCTACACAAAGGCAGGCAGGTAAAATGAAAACTGTTGTAAAAGAAAAATCCTACGAAGAAGTAATTGCACTCAAATCCGAAAAATCCCGTAAACCTGTAAAACCCGGAGTCTTCTGGCGTTTTCTTATGCAGGTGCTGGGCAAGGGTGAACTCAAGGCAACTAATTTTAAAGCAAACTATATTGGAATGGAAAAGCTTGGAAAGCGCGAACCGTGTCTCATCCTTATGAACCATTCCTGTTTTACAGACCTTCTTATTGCCCAAACAGTTTTTGCAAAACGGCCAATGAATATTGTCTGCACCAG
>JAILBH010000163.1 GCA_024681195.1 Treponema sp. | reverse complement strand
CCAAAAATGTTTCCTGCAAGCGGGAACTGTGCAAATCTAAGGTTTGTTTCTACTCTAAGAGGTTTGTGCGGTAAATCATCAGGCAGTTTGTATGGTGGAGGGAACGAACCCATAAGTGATTTTACAGCAAGTGTATTGTCGTAATCATCACCAATAAGAATAACACAGCCGTCTGCATTTACCTTTTCTGTAATCATCTTATTACAGTAGTCAAGGAAGTTTTCCATTGATTTGTCGCGGCTAAAGAAAGTAGAAACCTGAGAAACAAGTGTTTTGTTTACTTCAAGAAGCTTTTGATTCTTTGTTTCAAGATCAGCAATTACCTTTTTAACAACATCGCTGTTTTCAATAGCAGCGTTCTGTTCGGCAAGACGCTTTTCTTCCTTCTTTTTTTCTCTTTTTTCTGGATTATCGAATGCTTTTATTATTAAATATGGAAGAGCTATGAATTCTGCCAGTATAACTGCAAATACAAAGTAGATAAAATGCAGATCAAAGTATGTAAATACCGAGCAGGCTACTAGAATTCCAGTTACAATAAAAAAAGTAAAACTAACTTTAGTTGTATTTCTTAACTTCATTATGAGAAGAAAAAGAAACAGTAATACACCAAGTCCTGCCGAAATTAGCAACGGTACTCCAATGTAATTGTCTATTGAACCCATTATGACTCCTCTTTATCATTTAATTTTAACATTGAAATTTTCAATCGTCAAGTTTTATATAATTATCGGCAGAATTTGTTAAAATCGCTTTGCGTAAAATGATTCTATTGAAAAAATTTATTATTTTTTTGTAAAAAGGAATTTGATAAATACGTCCAAAGTTTTGAACTGCGTCATCAATAGACACATTTTCGCCAAAATTATGCTTAAGAGAATCCCAGTAACGTACAATCCATACGTAAAGGTCTGCCAAAGTTCGTTTCGGAAACTTGTGAAGTATATGGCACTTGCGGATTGAAGTAACAATTGGAAGATAAACTGTGTTAAACCAAGACAAAACTGCATCAGGCATGCTTATTTCTTCATCTTTACCCTGATTCATATAGTATTTGTGGGTAAGAATATGGTTATAAATAACGTCGTAACGGCCGGTTCGCGAAAAATCAAGACACCAGTAGTCTGTAATGTCTCCAAAAGCTGTTTCTGCGTAAAAAACACGTTTTTCATAATTGATAATCTGTCGGACAATATCAGGCATGTTTTCCGGATTATGAAGCTTTATTTCGCTTTGAAGCGATACAACTTCTGCGTCAATAAACTCTGTTCCGCGTGATTTTGCTACCGAAACTCTGTGATTTCCGTCTCGTACAAAGTAAAGACCCGAAATTTCATAAACTTTTATAGGTGGAAGTATAATATCTTTGATGGCGGCTTCGTCTACATGCTCCCAGCGGCGTTTTAAATGTGAACTTTTTGGGAAAAAGTGATTATCAAAGTCGTTATAACGTCCTTCGCTGCCTACGATTTTTGCTATAGGAACAACCTTCATTCCTACATAAGTTTCATTTGTAGGTTTTAGAAGCTGTTTTACATCATTAAGAGAGATAAGGGAAACCTCTTCCGGAGAGAGAAAGTGTTGTATCTCGTTAAAAAGAGCTTTGTTTCTTGCGCGTACAAAGTCATCTTCCGTTGTTTTATCAATTATGTCCATTATTATTCTCCTGTGGAAACTCTAAAAGCCAGTGAGCATAAGCATTTACAATGACTGTATCTCCAACCTTTGTAACGCGTTCTTCCCGTGCATCATATAAATGTATGTGACCGTGAATCATATAAGATGGCTTAAACTTTTGTATAAACCAGTTATAACATTCAAATCCTTTGTGACAAGGATCTTCCTTATCGTGAATATGACGTGGAGAAGCGTGGGTCAAAAAAATATCAAGGTATCTGCCGTATTTAATCTTATTTTTTATGAGAGCTGGAACCATTTTGAGAAGCTTAAACTTCATCTGCCGTTCCGTATACTGATTTAAGCCTTTGTTGTACTGAATTGAACCCGAAATTCCTGCAATAAGAAGGGGTGTTTGTTTTCCTGTAGCCGGATCTGTATAGGAAAGGGATTTATCTGTAAGAACCTTAAAACCTGCATAAGTACCGCCATGACCAAAATTTGCCTTACGGTATTTTTCTTCATCACCAGCCGGAAAAACTCCAGAATTTTTATGATAATAGGAAAAATCATTAAGATTGTGGTTTCCGAATATAAAATAAGTAGGTTTGTTGAGCATTGTTACGACAAAATCTACATAATCAAGCGGTAAATCACCGGCGCAGAGTACCAGATCTATATCGGAAAAGACCTGTTTTATATTCTGATTGTAGATAAGAGGATCAACATAATCCGAAAGACACAAAATTTTCATTATGCCTCTGACGAATCTGCTTTAGAAAGAACTGATTCCAGTTTGATTTTATCTATTAATTCGATTGGACGACCTTCTGCAAAGTGTTTTGCTGTGTTTGAATAGCCCGAGGAAGAAAAAAGATAGCATTTCTGGCAGTTCTGGGCCTTCATAGTGTCCTGAGTTTCTCTAACAACATCATCTTCTACAGGGTCTGGCTCTCTAAAGAAGCGGAACATTGTTACCTGTTTGCGCATGTTTCTCCAGCCTTCGGTAGATTTATCTACACCGGTAATCTGGCAGCCCCATTTTTTCAAATCGCAGGTAACTACCTGATGTTTAAGTGACTTTTCTACTGCATTTTTACAGATAATAACGAATTCGTCGTTGCTGCAGGTAAGGTAATCCTTAAGGTAATCATTTGCCTGCAGGTCTTTGTATTCAGAAAGCTTTGCCGAAACATCGCGGAATGCCTTATTTCTCTTGTAAATCTGTTCCCACTGTTCAATTGCTTTTTCTATCTGACGGCTTTTTTCATAGCAGGTTGCAAGAAAATAGCGGGCATATAAGGTTTCGCCTTTAAGATTTTCTTTATCAAGTTCAATTGCACGCTGAAAGTCCATGGCTGCATTATCAAAGCGGTTTGCAAGCATAAAGCACGAACCGTGTTCAATAATAGCCTTTTGTTTGATTTCCGGGTCTCTCTGGGCCTTTTCAAAAGATTTAATTGCAGCGGCAAGATCCTTTGCGTCCTTTTCTATTTTTCCAAGATAGTAATATGATGAATAGGTTTCGGGGCTAAGCTTGATTGCTATATCAATTTCTTTTTTTGCTTCACCAAAGTTTTTGGTTCTGTAATGCATAAGGCCTATTTCTGCATGAGCCTTGGCATGACGGGTATTAAGCATAACTGTTTTTTGCATAAAACCCATTGCAAGGTCATAGCGGTTTGCCTGCTCGTAAAGATAGCCGGCGTTGTAAAAGTTTTCCGGGTTTTTAGGGTCAAGCTTGGTCAAAAGCAGATAGTTTTTAAGTGCTTCCTGCAGCTGATTATACTTCATCAAAAGCTGTGCATATTCCTGACGGAAAGAAAGTTCATCAAGCTGTGGACCAAAAAGTGCGTTTTCGTTTACAAGTTTATATTCAATGATGGCAAGTTCTGATTTGTTTTCTTTAAGATAGGCTTTTCCCAGGTAGTAATGAGCAATAAAGTTTTTTGGATCTTTTGCCAGAATCTGTTTTGCAAGCTTTATTGCATTTTGTGTTTTTCCCTGTTTAATAAGCTTTGGGATAGATTCAACTTTTTTCGGAGTCATTGTGGTTTTGATAATGAATACCAGAAGACCGATTATAAAGATAGCCAGAACGCAAACTGCAACAATTGCAAAGGGACTCATGGCTTTTCCTCCTGACACTTATATTTTATAAATAAATATAGTAAAATTACCACCGATAATAAGAATATTAAATTTAAATCCTTATGTCAAAGGGGGGATTGTGTATGAATAGAAAATATAATGTATTATACGGCCTTTTTTTGTGTATTTGCGGCCTTTTTTTGAATTCAGCACTTTTTGCAGAATCTGAAGGTGAAAAACTATTTAAAAATAACAAACCTGCAGAAGCAATCCTGTTTTTAGAGGATGAAATCAAAAACGGTACAGCCTCATCTGCCGCCTATAATTATCTTGGTCTTTCTTATTACCAGCTTGGAGATTATCAGAGTTCTGTAGACGCTTTTGCAAAGGGACTTACTGTTCCTGCTACAAATAAAAAGGTACTGGCATATAATCAGGGAAACGCATATTATGCTATGAGGGATTATGAAAATTCTGCAAAGAGTTTTTCGCTGGCACTTTCGGCAGATCCTAAATTTACACAGGCTTTATTAAACAGGGCAAATTCAAATCTTATGGCTCAGAACTATGATGGAGCTATTACAGATTACGAACGTTTTATTATAATGGAGCCTTATGATGAGCAGCGTCCAAAGATAGAGCAGCTGGTTTCGCTTTTAAAGCAGGAGGTTGCAAGGCTTGAAGAAGAAGCTCGTATTGCTGCAGAAGAAGCTGCGCGCATAGCCGAAGAAGAAAAACGCATGGCAGAAGAGCTTGCACGTCAGAAAGAGGAGCAGGAGCGCCTTGAAGCAGAACGCAGGGCCGAAGAAGAGCGGCTTGCAGAAATCCGACGTCAGGAAGAAGCAGAAAGACGAAGAAAACTGCTTGAAGATGTTGCAAATTCATTGCAGAATACTGATTCTACAAATATGACTTCTGGAACAGAAGATCTTATAGATTATGATTTTGAATCTGAACTGGATTAAGATATTGGGAGGTTTCTTATGTACATGACAGAGGAAGAAAAGAAAAAACGCAAAAAGAAGCTTATTATAATTATTTCTGCTGCAGCAGCAGTATTAATACTTTTACTCGTTGGAATAATTGGTTGTGTTTCTAAAGGTTCTTCCAGTGCAAAAAAGAATGTATGCAATCTTGCAAAAACCTATGCAGAGCGTGGAGAATATGACCGCGCTTTAAATAAACTTGATGATTATCTGGAAAAGCATGGTGATGATTCTGATGTATGGGAGCTTTGGAACAGCATTCTTGATATGAAGAACGCTGCAGGTGGAGACGGAGCTGGTGCTAACGGAATGCCTGATAACCTTAGAATTGATGTTGATACTTCTGGAATTTCGAGTGCTGTAAGTGATTCAATTTCTTCCATGAGAAATGCTCTTGAAGAGTCAAGCAAACAGGCAGAAGAAAACCGTCGTGCCATGGAAAACCTCATGAAGATGCAGGAAAACCAGCAGGCCGAAGAGCAGAGACGTCTTGCAGACCAGAAGGCAGAGGAAGCCCAGCGAAAGGCCGAAGAAGCAGCTGCTGCAGAACTTAAGCGCCAGCAGGAAGCAAAGCGTAAGGCAGAGGAAGAAGCGCTTGCAAAGAAAAATGCAGAGCTTAAAAAGAAAATTGATGCTGTAAATGACGAAATAAAGCTTGGAGAAACCGCTCTTGCAATGGGCAATATTGAAGAAGCCATGAGACACTTTAATATGGCAGACAGCAATATTCCATCAGATGCAGGCAGCAGCTTTATGGCTTCCAAGGAATCAGAGATTGCACAGGCTTTGTATGATGCTGCACAAAAAACAGATGATCCTGCTAAGAAACAGCAGCTTATGAATAATGCGGTTGCAATGGCTCAAAAGGCAATTAAAGCCGATCCTAAGGATGCTGCAGCTCATTACATAATTGCGCAGAATGCTCTTGATAATAAGGATTATAATACAGCGCTTGCCGAAATGAAGGCCGCTGTACAGTATGATCCAAATAACTATCTGTACTGGTACAATCTTGGAAAGATTCAGTATACGCTCAGTAAATTCAGTGAGGCTGCATCCTCCTTTACAAAAGCCTGTGAGCTTAAGCCGGACTATGCACCAAGCCGTTATAATCTTGGACTTACACAGAAAAAACTTAAGAATGATACAGCTGCTCTTGCTGCTTTCCGTAAGACAATAGACATAGATCCTAGACACGAAAAAGCATATCTGGAAGAAGCTCGTATTCTTGCAGACCGCAAGGATTATTCCGGGGCAATTGATGCCTACAAGATGGTCCTCAAAATCAATAATATAAACGTTCAGGCTGCTATGGGGCTTGGAAGCGCTTATTACGAAAAAAAGAATTATGCAGAGGCAGAAGACAGCTACAAGAGAGCTCTTACAATGCTTTCTCCAAGTGAGAACATGACTTTGACAAAGTATAATCTTTCTACAGTTTTGTTTGATGATGGAAAATTTACTGATTCAGAAAAATATGCGCGCGAAGCCTACGAAGAACAGGGCTACCTTAAGAATGATTCATCAAAGGTAAATATTATTTACAACTATGCGCTTGTGCTTGATAAGCAGGGAAAGATTGATGCTGCAATTCCGGTTTATATGGAAGTTCTCAAACTTAATCCGGATCATGCAAAGACAAAGATTAATCTTGGGGTAATGTATCTTACTCTTGAGCCTCCTGAAACAGATATGGCATTAAATCTTTTCCTTCAGGTTTATAACAAAGACAAAAACAATATTGAAGCTAACAATAACCTTGGTAAAGCTTATCTGCTCAAGGAAGATTATGAAAATGCTGTAAAGTATTACCAGAATGCATTAAGACTTGATGCAAAGAGCGATTCAATTCGTGCAAATCTTGCAAAGGCTTATGCACAGGCCGGTCAGTATGATTACGCCAAATCTACCTATACAGAGCTTCTAAAGACAGATAAAGAAAATTGGGATGCATATATTGAACTTGCTAAAGTCTGCATGCAGCTTGGAGACAATGCCGGTGCAGAAAAATATCTTGTATATGTTCAGGAAAAAAATCCTAATTATAGAAAGTCTGAGGTATCGAACTTGCTTTCAAGTATAAGCCAGTAGTTATCAGGTTCTTTTGACTAATTCAAATAAACGTTCGCGCGACAAAACCGTATATATTGGTCTTCCGTGCGGGCAGTGCGGGTCTTCAAGCTCGAAGGCCTGCTCTACAAGCCTTCGAGCAGTTTCATCATCAAGTACATAGCCGTCTTTTACTGCTGCTTTACAGGCTGTCATTGCGGCAATAGAACGGATTATCTGTTCAGGTTCCACATTCTTTACAAATAAAAGTGAACGGAAGTCGTATTCTGTTCCTGTCCAGCGTTCTGGAATAGATTTTACTTCCCAATAACCGTCTTCAATTTTTTCTGTTTCAAAACCAATCTGATTAAGTCGTTCCTTTAATTTTTCCAGCTGATTATCCTG
>JAILBH010000063.1 GCA_024681195.1 Treponema sp. | reverse complement strand
CATGTAGGACAAGCCTGGGGTTCAATTGTTCCAAGCTGGTTCTTCCTCGAAAGCTATAAAGCCGAATGGATTGGCCGCGGCCAGACTCCAGAAGCTATGGAACAGATGATTCGCTTTACAACCGGCTTTATGGGAGTAGTTTCTACCCTCATTGTTTTTGCCCTGTCCTTTGCCGGAGTATTCCTCGGCTGGCTGATTTTGCGAAAGCACCTCAAAGAGAATAAAAAAGTAGAACCAAATACATAATATACCTGTGTAAGAGCACTGGTGCGCGGTGTTTTATAGCAAAGCGTTAAAAAATTGCGAAAGCAATTTTTAGCTTTACCACCTCTGGGGCTGTACGTTCCCGGCAGTCCCTTTTCAAGGGATACATTGAAACACTGTTTTAATATCCGGTGGTTGAGTAGGCCGCAGGCCGTATCGAAACCACCCTTTTCAGGAGTAAAAGATGAAACAAAAATCCAACCTGCCCTTTTTGATTCGTTCAATGGGGCCCTTCAAAATCACAATGGTATTCAGCATCATTTTTGCAGCCTTTTCTGCTGTTGAAAATATTTATGCCTACACCTACGTTTACAAAATTGCCCAGGAGCTTATTCTGAATGCGGGCAATATAAAATCAATTGACGCTGGTATTCTTGCTGAATATGGAAAAGGCATTGTTTTTGCCGTATGTGCCGCCTATGGTCTTTACGGCATTTCGCTGCTTTTTTCTCACATCACAGCTTTTAATACAATCATGAGACTAAAGAAAAAGCTGATAAAACATATTGGAACTCTGCCGGGTGGTTTTCACGATTCCAACCCCAGCGGAAGTCTTCGTAAGCTGATTGAAAAAAATACAGACGCAACCGAAACAATGATGGCCCATCAGATTCCAAATACTACAATGTCCATTGTACTGCCTATTGCCTTTGTTGTTTTTATGTTCCGTTACAGCGTGCTGCTTTCTGTAGCCTGTCTTATTCCGGTAATCATTGGCTTTGTGCTTTTAATGGTAATCATGATGGGAAACGGCGGCGAGTTCGTTCATAAATATCAGCAGGCTTCAAAGGATATGTCCAATGCAGCTGTTGAATATGTGCGGGGCATTCCGGTTATGAAAACTTTTGGTCAGACAGCTGATTCTTTTTCCCGCTATAAAAATGCAGTTAACGGCTTTTGTGATTATGTTTACAAATTTGCAATTTCAATGATGACGGCAGACAGTCTTTACAACACCGCCATCAACAGCGTTTTTTATGCTCTGGTTCCAACAGCCTTCTTCCTTTTTAATAAGGGCGGAAACACAATGAATCTTATCTGCTCTTTTGTTTTCTTTGCTTCGATTATTCCTATGGAAGTTACGATTCTAAAACGTATTATGGGAAACTCTTCTGAGTCTATTATTGTTGATGAAGCCATGGAAAGTCTTAAAAAGATTTTTGATGAAAAGCCGATGGAATATAAGGGAAATGCAAAGCCTGAAAACTTCACTTTTAATTTTAAGGACGTAAGCTTCCGCTATGCAGAAAAACTTCCACTTGCTTTGGATGGAATTAATCTTGAAATTCCTGAAGGAAAAACTACGGCTCTTGTTGGAATGTCCGGCGGTGGAAAAAGTACAATTGCCTCTCTGGCTGCCCGCCTCAGGGATGTTACTCAGGGGGAAGTGCTTCTGGGTGGAGTAAACATCAAAGACATCAGCGAAAAAGATTTAAATGATTATATCAGCATTGTATTTCAGGAAAACAGTCTTTTGAAAATGAGCATTGCAGATAATGTTGCCTTGTATAAGCCGGAGGCCAGGCGTGACAAGATTTTACGTGCCCTGCACCTGGCCCAGTGCGATGACATTATTGCAAAGCTTCCGGAGGGAATTGATACTATGTTCGGCTCAAAGGGAGTTTATCTTTCGGGCGGTGAGATTCAACGAATTGCAATTGCCCGTGCTATCCTAAAAGATTCTCCTGTAATCATTCTTGATGAAGCAACAGCCTTTGCAGATGCAGAAAATGAATATCTGATTCGAAAATCCTTTGAAGAGCTTTTGAAAAATAAAACTGTAATTATGATTGCCCACAGGATGTCGACTGTTCGCAATGCCGATAAAATCTGCGTCATTGACAAGGGTAAGATTATTGAAGAAGGAAATCACGACAGTCTCATGAAGCTGAAGGGAAAATATTCTGGGATGGTCAGCGAATATTCAAAAGCAATCAGCTGGAAAATCGGAAAACAGAATAAGGAGGAAAAGGATGCTTAGTATATTAAAAACCCTTACAAAAAACGGCCGCCGCGCAATTTACAAATCTTCTGTCTGGCTTGCAATTTTTCAGATTGTAGCAATGCTGCCTTTGATTTTGATTTATAAGACAATAAGCAGGATGTACGCTACCGGTACAAGTGGAAATAAAATTGACGTTTCTTATCTTGTACTTTTTGGCATCGGAACGATCCTTGTTCTTGCCCTATATTTTGCTTATAGAAAAATGTACAAGGAAAAGTATTTGAGCGCATCAAAAGAAAACCTCACTTTAAGAATGGGAGTGGCCGATAAGCTTCGCCGACTTCCGGAAAGTTTTCTTTCCAAGCATGATTTGAGCGACCTTACTTCTACGATTATGGATGATATCGGAATTATTGAAGGTATTCTTGCAAATCAGCTGACAGAATTTATCGGTGGCTTTATTGGAATT
>JAILBH010000060.1 GCA_024681195.1 Treponema sp. | reverse complement strand
ACGGACGGTAGACATTCTGTGGGCAATCATGATTACAGTTTTATTTTTCAAAAGCTCTTCAAAGGATTTTCGAATGAGATATTCATTTTCTGCATCTGCAAAGGCCGTTGCTTCATCAAGAATGATTACAGGAGAATCCTTGAGGATGGCTCGGGCAATCGCAATTCTCTGAATCTCTCCACCCGAAAGATAAACACCCTTTGAGCCGAACATGGTGTCAATTCCATCAGGAAGCTTTTCAAGAATGTCATTGCACTGGGCAAGGTGCAGGGCACGTAAAATTTGGTCGCGGCTGGCCTCCGGTTTATACAAGGCAACATTCTCTGCAATGCTCATTTTCAAAAGGCTGTTTTCCTGAAATACAATGCTGATGTAATCATTCAAATCTTTCTCGCTGATATCTTTGATATTAACACCACCTAACAAAATCTGACCTTGTGTAACATCGCGGAGGCGGGCCGCCAGAGAAGCAATGGTACTTTTTCCCCCTCCGGACATTCCAACCAGAGCAGTAGTTTTTCCTTCAGGTATTTCAAGATTAATTCCATCAAGCGCCAAAGGAAGATTCTCTGTATAGCGGAAGGTTACATCTTTAAAATTATAAGTAAAGTTTACGGGCTTTGCCCTCCCCTTGTATTCCATAGGCTTTTCATCAAAAATCTTTTTAAGACTTTCCATGGCTTCATCAACAATAATCGACTCAGAAGAGTTTCCCATAATGCGCTTGAGAATCGTAACTTCCATTGGAATAATCGAAGCAAAGAAGACAAAGGAGCAGATCAAGTTCATTGTATTTCCGCCTTTATTAAAAAGGAAAAGTGCCGTTGGAACCAGAGCATAAAAAACGCTGTTGATGGCAGTGTTGTAAAGACTGTCGGCAGTCATCATGGAAATTGCAAATTTGTAAACGTAATCACAAAAGCCGGTCACAGCATTTTTGTAGCGGGAAAAAGAATCAGCTGTCTGCCCAAAGGTTTTCATAACCGGAATTCCGCGCACATATTCAACAGCCGCATTGGACATATCCTTGGAAGCCTGCTGATATTTATGAACAAACTCGCCGCCGTTTCCCATCATAATTGCCATCAAAAGTACAAAGCCGATGATTACAGGAATAAGACATGCCACTGAAAGCAGGACACTGTAACGGAACATAAAAACAACAAAGGCAATAGGCAGTACAATGGACATTGTAGTATTTGGAATCTGATGGGCCATCATTGTTTCGGTGGCATCTGTGTTTTTTTCGATAAGCTTACGAAGACTTCCGCTCGGGTTAGAATCATGAAAACCTCCCGGTAAAGTGCCGATATGCTTTATCAGCTTTTTCTTTAGCCGCATGATTGTATTAAAAGCTGTGATGTGAGAAAAAAGCAGAGAAATGCCATAAAGACCATAGGCGGCACAAACGGCAAAAACAATGCCTTTGCCATATTCAGCAAGAAGTCCTGCGTTTACAGATTTTATATTTCCCGCATTCAGAATAAGCTCCTGAGCAATCTTGTAAACATAGGTATAAGCATAAATGTTTTCTACAGCAGAAAGAGCTGCAAAAATAATGCTGAATACCATTGTGATTTTAAATGGCCCCATTGAACGAATCAAAATGGGGAGGTTGGATTTCTTTTTCATTTTTCTGTTTTATTTTCTTTCAAGTGCTTTCTTAAAATAAGCCAGCCGAGGAATACTCCGGCGAATGACAGGGCAAAAACAACCAGAGTTGAAACAATGCCCATATATCCTGAAGTAAATTGAAGCATTGCTTCCATTGCTTCTGGTGTCTGGCCGCGACCAATCCATTCTGCTTTATAACTTTCCAAGAAGAACCAGCTAGGGACTATTGAACCCCATGCCTGTCCTACATGAAATGCACCTGATGCAAGCGCAACCTTCCATACAGCTGGTTTTTCTTCGCGGGATGCAATCAGGTCTGCTATAATTGCACCAAGCTCAGACGAAATAAGCCATGGAAGATAGCCGGCTCCCATTATAGAGAAAAGCAGCAGACAGATTGTCTGCATAATTATGAACTGCCAGAATTTTCCAACCTTACGGGTTAAAAAAATCATAACTGCACCAGATAACAGACCACAGATTCCAGGACTTATGGCATGTCCAAATTGTCCCAGAACCATAACACCCATGCTGGAAATAAAATAAAACACCAGATATAAGGCTGTTAATAAAGCTACCATTACAACATCTTTAATTTTTAACTTACGCATAATAAAACTCCTTTTATGCACCTATTTGCAAAAGATCAGTGCCTGCTGAATCTTTTTGCATTTTTGTAAATATTTCATTTAACTCCCCAAGAGTCTGGGAAGATAAATAAAAATCCTTTTCTATTTTTCCGTCATTCAGAAAAACAATTCTGTCTGCAACATGACGAATAAATTCATAATCATGAGAGATTACAAGAACCCCGGCATTTTGCCTGAGGCTTATAACCTCTTTTGATACCTTCTGCATGGAAGCAACATCAAGTCCGCTGGTAGGTTCATCAAAAATAATCAGTTCGCGGTCACAGAGCATTGCCATACCAATCTGAAGGCGTTGCTTTTGCCCGCCGCTTAGTTCGAAG
>JAILBH010000069.1 GCA_024681195.1 Treponema sp. | reverse complement strand
TTTTTATTACAATAATACCGTCGCCGCCAATTCCAAAATGTCTGTCAGAAAGCTTTCGGGCAAGCTCCGAATCATCCCATACTTCCTGACCGTCCGTGCAGTCAATATAAATGTAGTCATTTCCACAACCATGCATTTTTGTAAACTTCATAATACCTCCAGGGCATAAAAAAAAGGCCGTAGCTATACCTCCGCCCTTTTGCGGATTTATAACTACGACCTCTTTGTCGTTAAAAAAGTTTTAAACAAACTTGTGGGTTTTGTCAATAAGGAAGGTTTGCGTTTTCCCACCACCAATGTTAAAATCAACTTATGAAAAAAATAGAATTTAAAGCAAAAATTAAAGAAACTCTTTCTATGGCTGTGGATTATCTTGGGATGGCCAAGGTTATTTTTATTTTGTCATGCATTGCCTTTGTTTTTTCTGCGTTGAATGTTTATCTGGATAAAAAGATTTTTGAAGAGCTTACGCTTGCATTTTTGATGGGAACGGCTTTTGCAATTCCTGTTACACTGCTTACACAAAAGCTTTCGTGTCTAAAAAAATATTTGTTTCAGGCGCTCACTGCAGGCGTCGGCTTTGTGCTTGGATTTTTTTCATACCGGGGCTTTGGAAACAACATTTACAAAGAGCTTTATTATTTTGGAATCCTGTGTGCCGTTATCTTAATTACGCTTTATCTTTTTATTCCAAAGGAAAAGTCCCGCACTTATTTTTCGCTGGTTTTTAAGTATGCACTGTTTACATTATTTATGACGCTCATCCTTATGGGCGGCATCTGTCTTTTGATTTACGCCATCCAGAACCTCATTTTGAATACAGATGATTATGATGTTTATGAATGCTGCAGCCTTTTCTGTTCCATTGTTTTTGGCATAAACGTTTTCTGCTATTATCTTTTTTACCGACGTCAGGAAGAAAGCTCGGGCAAGGCTTTTAAGGTTATTGCGCTTTATATTCTGTTCCCGGTTTTTGCAATCCTGCTTTTTATTCTTTATATTTATCTTATAAAAGCGCTGGTGCTTTTAAAACTTCCAAACGGCCAGATTAACTGGTTTGTATCTTTTGCTTCGTGCTTTTACATTGTGTTTTATTTTATTCTGCGCGAATACGATGAGCTTCCTGTCATCAAGTTTTTTTACAAGTTTGGAGCCTTCCCCTTTATTCCGTTGATTATCATTCAGGTTTATGCATATTTTATCCGCGTAAATGCTTACGGCTTTACCGGCTATCGTTATTCAAGCCTTCTGTTCATAATTTTTTCTATCATCACTATTGCGCTTACCTTTATTAAAAAAGGAAAATTTTCGCACTACGCAATTCTTGTTCTGACCTTTATTGTTATGTTTGATTCGCTTACTCCTTTTAATCTTATAAACATGGCACACAAAAGTCAGTTCAAAAGAATGATGAAGGTTTTGAACAAATATGATTTGTATGATTCTGAAGCAGACACGCTTGGCATTTATGATCCGGCTGCACTTGAAACCACAATTACTGATGAAGACCGCGACGCCTTGTATTCAAGCTACCGCTATCTTAGCTGGACAAGCTCTATGCCTCTGCCGGATTGGGCAATGAAAACTGAATACGAGGATGGAAAAGCCCATACATACAAAATGATGTTTGATGAGCTTTTTGGAATTAAAACAAAGCGCGATGAAGAAACCCTGATTGAGTTTTCTAAATCCTTTACACGCAACGGAAGAATCAATATTGAACTCTTTAATGAGATGGTACCGTTCAGCATATCGGAATTCTCAAACAAATGGATTGACGGTAAATGGGATGAATATGGAGCCAAATTATCTGAAATTAAAATTGAAACAAAATATGGTTTCCTTGATCTTACCGAATACTTATTTTCTCTTGATTCTGATTTATCTGAAGACGAGCTTTTGTGGTATGAGGTAAACGAAAACTATTCCATTTGCTTTACGGGTATTTCATATAAATATAATGAAGACCGAAAGCTGTTTAATCGTTATTCTTTAAGCGGATACATTTTTTATAAATAATATTACTTGACTTATTTTGCAAAAATTCAGTATTATTTAAGAAATACGGCAAAGAGGTCGTAGATAGAATTTCGAATTTTGGACGAAATTTTGTCTACGGCCTTTTTTGTTTTAAATCTGAATCTCAAAGTCGGCAATGAAGCTGCATGCTCAGGAAAATTGTTTCTGTAGCTGCAGCTTTTGCTTTTTTTGGAGCTGAACATGGAAACTAAAACTTTGTATGAACCCGCATTTGAACATGACGCCTGTGGTATTGGTGCCGTTGTAAACATTGACGGAACAAAATCTCACAAAATTGTTGATAACGCACTAAGCATTGTAGAAAAACTTGAACACCGTGCAGGAAAAGATGCAAGCGGTCAAACCGGTGACGGAGTTGGTATTCTTGTTCAGATAAGCCATGACTTTTTTAAAAATACAGCCGCAGAACTTGTTGGAAAGCTTGGAGAACGGGAGTATGGAATTGGTATGTTCTTTTTTCCGGGGAACAGCACTTCGACCCCTTCGACCCCTTCGACAGGCTCAGGGACCGCAGGGACCACTGAGAGTGAAAAAGCTCGTTTTGAAAAATGCTGCAAGACAGAAGGACTTAAATTTCTTGGCTGGCGCGAGGTTCCTGTAAATGCTGATGTACTTGGTAAAAAAGCCCGCGACTGCATGCCAAATATCTGGCAGTGTTTTATTGCACGTCCTGCTGACTGCGAAAAGGGAATTGAATTTGACAGAAAGCTTTATGTTTTGAGGAGGGAATTTGAAAATGACCCTTCGACAAGCTCAGGGACCGCAGGGACCGCGGAAGCAACATATGTTTGTTCGCTTAGCAGCCGTACAATTGTTTATAAGGGAATGTTTTTGGTTCACGAGCTTAGAACCTTCTACAATGACCTTCAGTCTGATGAATATAAATCGGCACTTGCAATAGTTCATTCACGCTTCAGCACCAACACACAGCCTAGCTGGAAGCGCGCCCATCCTAACCGCTTTATTGCACATAATGGAGAAATTAATACAATCCGTGGAAATGTTGACCGTATGCTTGCACGCGAAGAAACCCTTCATTCTACAAAGCTCAATGCCGGACAGATGGAAAAGGTTTTGCCTGCAGTTGATACTTCCGGTTCGGATTCTGCAATGCTCGACAACACGCTGGAATTTCTTTTGATGAACGGGGTTCCGCTCCCGCTTGCCGTTATGATGTGTATACCGGAGCCCTGGAAGCATGATGACAACATGATGCCGCTCAAAAAAGATTTTTACCATTATTGGGCTACAATGATGGAAAGCTGGGATGGACCTGCTGCAATTCTTTTTAGTGACGGAGACCTTCTTGGCGCCACTTTGGACCGAAACGGACTTAGACCAAGCCGCTATTACATTACAAAAGACGGAATGCTTATTTTGAGCAGCGAGGTTGGCGTCCTTGATATTCCGGAAGAAAACATAAAGCTTAAGTCGCGGTTGCAGCCAGGTCGCATTCTTCTGGTAGATACTGTTCAGAAAAAAATTATAAGCGATGAAGAATGTAAAACAGAATATGCAAAGCTTTATCCTTACGGGGAATGGCTTGATATGAATCTTGTTCATCTTGCCGACCTTAAAATTCCTAATAAAAAAATTCCTGTACACACCCTGGAAGAAAGAAATATTTTGTACCGTGCATTCGGCTGGAATTATGAAGACGTAAACGAAATGGTTCTGCCGCTTGCAAAAAATGGTGTTGAACCAACAGCAAGTATGGGTGTAGATACTCCTCTTGCGGTAATGAGCGAAAAGCATCAGAGCCTGTTCAGTTATTTTAAGCAGCTGTTTGCTCAGGTAACAAATCCTCCGATTGACAGTCTGCGCGAAAAAATTGTCACAGACACAACCGTTTATGTTGGAACAGACGGAAACCTTCTGGAGCCGGTTGCCAAAAACTGCCGTGTGCTCGAAATCAATAATCCAATTCTTACCGGAACAGACCTTATAAAAATTGCAGCCCTCAATCAGCCGGGGCTTAAAACAAAAACAGTTTCAATTCTTTTCCCTGTGGTCCCTGAGCCTGTCGAAGGGCCGCAGAATTTAGCTTCTGCACTCGACAATCTCTTCTCTCAGATTGACGCCGCCTATGCAGAAGGCTACAACATTATAATCTTGAGCGACCGTGGTGTTGATTGTACCCATGCTGCAATTCCAGCCATTCTTGCTGTTAGTGCAGTAGAACAATATTTAATCCGAACAAAAAAAAGAACAGCTGTTTCTATTATTCTGGAAAGCGCAGAAGTGCGGGATGTTCACCAGGCTGCAATGTGTTTAAGCTATGGTGCCCGAGCCGTGAATCCGTACCTTGCACATGAAGCAATTGCCGAGCTTATTGATCAGAAGCTTTTGGACAAGGATTATCACACTGCAATTGATGACTACAACAAAGGAATTATAAACGGAATTGTAAAGATTGCCGCAAAAATGGGAATAAGCACAATTCAGTCTTACCAGTCTGCACAGATTTTTGAAGCTGTTGGTATTGCAGCCGACGTAGTAGAAAAATACTTTACAAATACAGTAAGCCGGGTTGGCGGTGTTGGTCTTAAAGAAATTGAAGAAGATGTAATCTATCATCATTCACAGGGCTTTGATCCGACTGGTCTTACAGTAAACCAGCATCTTGATTCAGTCGGTAATCATAAGCTTCGCATGGGTCCAACTGCCGAAAGCCACCTTTATAATCCGCAAACGATTGTGGCTCTTCAGCAGGCAACCCGTAACGGAGACTACGAGCGCTTTAAGGAATACACCGCGTTAGTTGATTCTAACGATCATCCTCATACCCTGCGTGCAATGCTTGATTTTGCATTCCCGTCAGAAAGCAGCATTCCTCTTGAAGAAGTTGAACCGGTTGAAAAAATTGTTCAGCGCTTTAAAACCGGAGCCATGTCTTACGGCTCAATCAGCGAAGAAGCCCACAAGTGCATGGCCGCTGCTATGAATAATCTGCACGGAAAATCAAACTCGGGCGAAGGCGGTGAAAAGCCTGAACGTCTTGGAACAGAATATAATTCTGCAATTAAGCAGGTTGCCAGTGGACGCTTTGGTGTAACCGAAGAATATCTTTTGAGTGCAACTGAAATTCAGATTAAAATGGCACAGGGAGCAAAGCCTGGAGAAGGCGGTCACCTTCCCGGCAAAAAAGTATACCCTTGGATTGCAAAAACACGTTACGCAACTCCTGGTGTTGCTTTAATTTCGCCACCACCTCATCACGATATTTATTCTATCGAAGACCTTGCCCAGCTTATCTACGATTTGAAAAATGCAAACCGCGCTGCAAGAATCTCTGTAAAACTTGTAAGCGAAGCCGGAGTTGGAACTATTGCAGCCGGTGTTGCAAAAGCCGGAGCCCAGGTAATTTTAATTTCCGGCCATGACGGAGGAACCGGTGCAGCTCCAATATCGTCTATTCATCATGCAGGTCTTCCTTGGGAGCTTGGTCTTGCAGAAACTCATCAAACTTTAATACAAAACGGTTTACGAGGCCGCGTTGTAATAGAAACCGACGGTAAGCTCATGAGTGGCCGTGATGTTGTAATTGCAGCCTTACTTGGTGCCGAAGAATTTGGTTTTGCAACTGCTCCACTTATTGCAATGGGCTGCTCTATGATGCGCGTCTGCCAGCTTGATACCTGCCCGTTTGGAGTTGCAACCCAGAACGAAAAACTTCGTGCAAAATTCCCTGGTAAGCCGGAATACGTAGAAAACTTTATGAAGTTCATTGCACAAGAGATGCGCGAGCTTATGGCAAAGCTTGGAGTTCATACCGTAGAAGAACTTTGTGGCCGCACGGATCTGCTTAAGCTCAAGGAAAAGCAGGGCTTTAAGAGAGCAGACTTGGTTGATATGTCACGCGTACTTTCTGCCGGGGCAGATGAAGAATGGAAAGCTGACAGAAGCTTGTTTGATTTCAAACTTGAAAAAACTATTGACGAAAAAACTCTTCTTCCTTTGTTTGAAAAATCATCAGATGCCTTGGACGGAGAAATCCCAATCCAATCTACCGACCGAACCGTTGGTACAATTCTTGGAAGCGAGATCCAGAAAAAATACGGCAACACACTTACCGATGACACTTTTGTTGTTCATTTTGCAGGAGGTGCCGGACAAAGCTTTGGTGCGTTTATTCCAAAGGGACTTACACTCATTCTTACAGGAGATGCAAACGACGCCTTTGGTAAGGGCTTGAGCGGTGGTAAGCTTGTTCTTAAAAAACCGGCCGGCTTTGAAGGCGACGCAGATAAAAACATTATTACAGGAAACGTTGCTCTTTTTGGTGCTACAAGCGGAACAGCCTTCATAAATGGAGTTGCAGGAGAACGCTTCTGTGTCCGTAACTCCGGAGCTACCGTTGTTGCAGAAGGCTGCGGAGACCACGGTCTTGAATATATGACTGGTGGAACAGCAGTAATTCTTGGAAACACCGGTAAAAATCTTTGCGCTGGTATGAGTGGTGGAATTGCTTATGTAATGGACGAAAATCACGACCTTTACAAAAGACTTAATCACGAGCTTGTAAAAATGTATGCACTCGATGATGAAACAACTACTTTGGACAACACAAGCGACCAGGAGCGCCTGCTTTCGCTCATTCAACAGCATGTTGATCAGACTGGCAGCGAACGCGGTAAGCTCATTCTTTCTGACTGGGATAACTGGAAAACACGCTTTAAGAAAATCATTCCGAAGGACTACCTCAAAATTATGAAAGAAATAGCCGCTCAGGAAAAAAATGGAACAGAACACGAAGAAGCAGTTTTGAATGCTTTTAGAAAGTGTACAGCATAGAATGGAGGAAAACAAAATGGCACAACCAACTGGATTTATGGATTACAAAAGAATTGAAAACTCTAACATTCCTCCGCTCGAGAGGATTACAAACTTTAAGGAGTTCCATCCAAAGCTTGACGAAGAAGCCCGCCGTAAACAGGCTGCCCGCTGCATGAACTGCGGCGTTCCAATGTGTGGTTCTGCATTAAAGCTTAATGGAATGGTAACAGGCTGCCCTCTCCACAATTTTATTCCTGAATGGAACGATGCCCTTTATAACGGACAATTTGATATGGCAGCATGGCGACTTTTAAAAACTTCAAGCTTTCCGGAATTTACAGGTCGTGTGTGCCCTGCTCTTTGCGAAAAAGCCTGTAACTGCGGAAGCCCTGTTGTTAATGAAGGTCCTGTTACTATTCACGACAACGAACTTTTTATAATAGAGAAAGCTTTCGAAACAGGCTACATGAAACCTCAAATCCCTGCAAAGCGCTCCGGTAAAAAAGTTGCCGTAGTTGGTTCAGGGCCAAGCGGACTTGCCGTTGCAGACTGGCTCAACAGACGCGGTCACTCCGTTACTGTTTTTGAACGCGAAGACAAAGCCGGCGGTCTTTTGATGTACGGAATTCCAAACATGAAGCTCGAAAAATCAATCATCGAACGACGTGTAAACCTTATGAAGGCCGAAGGTGTTGAGTTTGTATTTAATGCAGACGTAGGACGTTCAACTTCTGCCGACCATATTTTTAATGAGTATGATGCTGTTGCCCTTTGCTGCGGTGCAAAAAAAGCTCGTTCCCTTACAGCCCCGGGAATTGAATCCAAAGGCGTTATGTTTGCAGTAGACTTCCTTACCTCTGTTACAAAGTGTGTAATTTCTACAAGCAGCGCTCTTGAACAGATTAGCATGAATCCTACAAACGGCCAGATTGCCCAGATGCTCCAGGAGCGTTATGGAATTGAAGTTGCAGGAAAAAATGTTGTAATTGTTGGTGGTGGTGACACAGGAAACGACTGCTGCGGTTCTGCAATTCGTCTTGGAGCTTCAAGCGTAACTCAGATAGAAATGCTCCCATGTCCACCTGTAGAGCGTGCTGTAAATAATCCGTGGCCACAATGGCCTAAAACCTTAAAGGTTGATTACGGTGCAGAAGAATCTATTGCAAAGTTTGGACACGATCCACGCATTTACGAAACAACTGTTAAAGAAGTTATTAGTCAGGACGGTCATATTACTGCCGTTCGCACAGTTGAAGTTGAATTTAAAATGATTGACGGAAAACGCATAATGTGTGAACGCGAAGGAACAGAAAAAACACTTCCTTGTGAACTGCTTTTGGTTGCCGCAGGCTTTACCGGCTGCGAAGAATATGTTCCTAATGCCTTTGGAGTAGAGCTTGGTGAACGTGGAACAGTTGCAACCGGCCCTTCGACCCCTTCGACAAGCTCAGGGACCGCAGGGATCGGCGGCTATGCCTCATCAAAAGCAAAGATTTTTACCGCAGGAGATATGCATCGTGGTCAATCCTTAGTTGTATGGGCAATTGCCGAAGGCCGCGAATGCGCAAAGCAGATAGACGAGTTCCTCTTAAAATAAGTAAAAAAAAGATTGAATTCTTACTAATTCGGTGTGATAATATAGAGATACTATTTTATCGAGGCTTTTTTAATGAGTGACTTTTCTAAAGAAGCAATCCCTAGTCTACTCTACCAGATAATTGACGCCATAATTATTGTAGATTCTAAGAAGGACAGCTATCAAACTATTAAAAAAACAGGTCTCTTTGAAACCTTTCTGGAAGAAACCGGAACCTATCAAAAGCTTGTAGAAAAGCTCTGGTTTCATTTTAACGACAGTTCCTCTAAAATTTCGGATGACTACCACGTATTTATTCCAATGATTGGTCAGTTTAAAGGTAAATACGTAGACCGCATTAAGCTGCACTTCAATGATTCAAATCATCTTATTCAGATTTCAATTTATCCGCTTGATGACGAAAACAAATACTTATTCCTGCTTGATGAACTTGATAACAGCGAATATCTGCGCGAATTCCTTACCGACAAAAAGATTGATACAATTCAAAGTTCATTCCTGTTTTCAATGTATGTAGATTTATTCAAGGATATTGCCTACAGCATTAATGTTACAGAAATTTCAAGCAACCCGCAGAATTATGATATTAAATATTCTGCCTGGAGAATGATGATTGTAAACATGATCTGGCCCGAAGATCAAAAACTCTTCCTTGAACGTACAGATCCTGAATATCTTAAGAAAAATCTTATGCCGGGCCGAACAACTTCCTTTGACTGTCAGATGAAAAATCTTAAGGATGTATTTATCTGGGTAAAGCTCATTTTTAGCCGGGCCG
Organism: Treponema sp.; assembly: GCA_024681195.1. GTDB lineage: Bacteria > Spirochaetota > Spirochaetia > Treponematales > Treponemataceae > Treponema_D. The sequence goes on along the minus strand of JAILBH010000069.1, from coordinate 15,028 downwards.
AAACCACAAACGAAGATGACTTCCGCTTTGTATTTATGGTTCAGGATATTCACGACAGTTCAATCCAGCTGCTCAACAGTCTTAAAAAATACGAAGAGCTTGCTTCTAAAGATACTCTTACCGAAATTTTTAATCACGGAAGAATCGAAACAGAAATCAGCAATTCAATTGAATCCTTTAATACTGTAAAAATTCCTGTTACCTACATGATGATTGATATTGATTTCTTTAAAAAGGTCAATGATCAGTTTGGTCACTCTACGGGAAATGTTGTTTTAAAACAATTTGTTGATGTTATAATGAACTTTACAAAAGATTATAACATCATAACCGGAAGATGGGGCGGTGAAGAATTTGTCTGTGTCTGCTACGACATAAAAATAGATAAGGCTAAGGAGCTTGCAGAAAAACTCAAACAAAAAATTGCCGAAACTCCATTCGAAAAGATTGGTCAATTAACCTGCAGTATTGGTCTTACCGAATTGTTAAAAGGTGATACAGCTCCTGTTCTTTTTGACCGCGTTGATCAGGCCATGTACGAAGCTAAGTCCAGCGGAAGAAACTGTATCATCGTAAAATAAGGCTTTATTGACACTAAGCTCTTATTTCATAATAATATTAATAAAGGCAAAGACGCCGTAGATATTATCCTGTTTTGAGGCAGGAGCATGTCTACGGCGTTTTTCTTTTTAACGTTTTAGAGGTAATTATGGGTTTTCATGATGAATGTGGAGTTACCGGAATCTTTGGAGCAGAAAATGCAGCAGGACTTTCTTATTTTGCGCTTACTTCGCTGCAGCACAGAGGCCAGGAAAGTGCGGGAATTGCGGTAAGCAACGGCTTGAATGATGAATCAAATAAAAAAATAATTCTTCATAAGGGAATCGGGCTTGTTGGCGAAGTTTTTAAGCAGTCAGATTTTGAAAAGCTAAAGGGTTCTATTGCAGTTGGACATGTGCGCTATGCAACAGCCGGTGGCCGCACAATTGATAACGCTCAGCCATTTTTAAATACTTTCAAAAACGGTTCCATTGCACTTGCTCATAATGGTCAGCTTGTAAATCACACAGAGCTTCGCGAAATGCTCGAAGACTACGGCAGCACCTTTTCTTCTACCAGTGATAGTGAAGTTATCCTCAAGCTGATTGTACGAAAGTTTATTGAAAATGGCGGTCACCTTGGGCGTTCAGTAAAAGAAGAGCTTAATCAAAAATTATTTATAGAAGCGGTAAAACAGGCCGCCCAGCTTATAAAAGGATCGTTTGCCTTATGTATTATGACAGAAAATATGCTCATAGGTGTACGCGATCCTTATGGAATAAGACCTTTATGTCTTGGAAAGCTTGGTGATGACTCCATGGCTTCTTACATTATTGCTTCTGAATCCTGCGCTATTGATTCTGTAAACGGAACTTTTTTGCGCGACATTGCACCGGGCGAGATTGTTGTAATTAACAAGGAAGGCGTGCGTGAACTTAGCTACAGCCAGATTCAAAAACAGACCTGTATTTTTGAATACGTTTATTTTGCGCGTCCCGATTCTGTTATTGACGGAATTGCTGTTCAGCAGGCACGTTATAAAATGGGAGAAATTCTGGCACAGGAATCGGGCCTTAAGGCAGATGTTGTAATTGGAGTTCCCGACAGTGGCATTGGGGCTGCTCAGGGTTATGCTATGGCAAGCGGAATTCCTTATGTTACAGGCATTATCAAAAACAAATATATTGGGCGTACATTTATTGCTCCAACTCAGGCAGAACGCGAGGCTATGGTTTTTGTAAAATTAAATGCCATAAAAAGCGACCTGGAAGGAAAGCGGGTTGTTGTTATTGATGATTCTATTGTGCGTGGAACAACCAGCCGGCGGCTTGTAGAAATTCTTCGCAGAGCTGGTGCAAAAGAAGTTCATTTTAGAGTTTCGTCGCCGCCGGTAAAGTTTCCGTGCCATCTTGGAATTGATACTCCGAGTAAAAACGAACTTATTTCCAGTACACACGAGCTGGAAGAAATCAGGGCCGAAATTGGAGCAGATTCGCTTGCGTTTATCTCTCTTGAAGGAATGATAAAAGCTTTGCAAAGCTGCTGTAAGGGAGGGGCCCATGGCTGGTGCCGCGGCTGCTTTAACGGTGAATATCCGGTCTAAATTTTTCTGAAGTTTTTTCTTAAAAATAATTGATACAAAGGCCGCTTTATTTATATAATTACGACGGAAAGGTGTTACAGCTTTCGGAGGTAAAATAAATGAATGTTGTTGTTATTGGTGCTCAATGGGGCGATGAAGGAAAAGGTAAGATTGTAGACTTCCTTGCAGAAGAAGCTAAATATGTTGTTCGTTACGCTGGTGGTCCAAATGCCGGACACACAATTGTTGTAGACGGAAAACAGTATGCCCTGCATCAGGTTCCTTCTGGAATTCTTTATCCAGATAAGAAGGTTTATCTTGGTTCTGGAATGGTAATTGATGCCGAAGCCTTTTTCAACGAGCTTAAGATGCTCAAAGACAATGGTATTAACTGGGAAGGAAGAGTATTTATTTCTGACCGCGCTCATTTAATTTTGCCACGCTACCGTCAGATGGATAAGGATCGTGATGCAGCCCGCAAACGCCCTATTGGAACAACAGGACGCGGAATGGGTATTGCTTATTCAGAAAAGGCTCACCGCGACGGTGTTCGTCTTGCAGACCTTGACTGGCCGGAAAAAATGTCTGAATTCGACGGAGAAGACAAAGAATATCTTGATAAATATCGTGACCGTCTTATGAACATGCGCGTTGATATGGCTGCCGAAATGTACAAGATCCGCTATGATGGTGAAAAAGATGAAAATGTTTTGTTTGAAGGTGCTCAGGGTGCAATGCTCGACCTTGACAGTGGAACATATCCATACGTAAGCTCTGGTGCTTCTTGTGCTGCCGGTGCCGCAAGTGGTTGTGGAATTGGACCTCATGACCTTGATTATATTGTAGGTGTATTTAAGGCTTACGAAACACGCGTTGGTAACGGACCAATGCCTTCTGAATTCAACAACGAAAGCGAAGGTGAACTTTGCCAGTATGTACGCGATACAGGTCGTGAATACGGTGTAACAACTGGTCGTGCACGCCGCTGTGGTTATCTTGACCTTGTTGCTTTGCGCTATGCCTGCCGTGTAAACTCTCTTGACGGCCTTGTTCTTACACACCTTGATATTTACGATGCAATGGATCAGATTGAAGCCTGTGTTGCTTATAACATCAACGGAAAAATTGTTACAGATTTTCCTGCAAACGTAAAAGATCTTGAAAATGCTAAACCTGTTCTCGAAAAATTCAAGGGCTGGAAAACAGTTCTCAAGAACTGCCGCTCATACTATGACCTCCCGGAAGAAGCTCGAGCTTACATCAAATACATCGAAGATTTCTGTGGAACTCCGGTAACAATCGTTTCGGTTGGATACGAGCGTAACGACACCTTTATCAGGGTTGACCCTTGGAAATATAATTAACCGTAGGTTCTGATTACTTCTTCGGCAACCGCGGTCTTCTTAAGACCGCGGTCCATTGCCTCTTTTTCTACATATCTGTGAGCTTCCTGCTCAGTCATTTTTAAAGTCTGCATTAAAAGCATTTTAGCACGATTAACAACACGAATCTCTTCCATCTTATTTTTGAGCTTGGTTGTCTGACTCTGAAGCATCTGCACCTTATATTGAACGGCAATTGCAGTCTTGAGCGAGCTGTACAAAACAAACTGATCTACCGGAGATGCTACAGTAATAATTCCATAGCCTTCTACACGATAGCTTATTTCTTCGTAAAGAGTCTGAGGAGTAAGCAAAAGGATTGTACTGAGCGATTCCGAAATATCTGTTGCAAAATCAACACCTTCTCCTTCTGAATAATCAACAAGGACTATGTTATAAACACGTTCTGCAACCAGGCGTCGTGCTTCATTAAAGTCACCTATTACCCTGGCTTCAAAAAGAGGAGGCACAAGGAATGCACCGGCAAGAGAGGAAAAATTACTGTCTTTTGTCACAACAAGAACGCTGTGTGTGTCAGCAGTCATTTAATTCCCCTAAAATCCAAGAGATTCCTTTATAAAGCGGCTTTCTTCTGCAATCTTTTTTGCTGATTCTAAGGTGTCCGGAAGAGTTTTAAGACCGCTTACATCATTCATATTGCATTCAGCAGGCGGTTCAAGATTATTTTTAATTCCATCCATTGCAGCATGGATAAGAAGATTTAATACAATGTAAATATTGCAGGCACAATCTGCTGAACGAATTTCCAGACGCTGTGAATCATCGCTTGTTGCAGCAGGCACACGAATAAACGCAAGACGGTTTTCGGTACCCCAGCAGATATATTTTGGTGCTTTATGTTCACCAAGGCGGTTATAGGAATCTTCCCTGCAGTTCATATAATAAGTAATTTCTTCTGCATGTTTTAGAATTCCCGCCATGGCATTTTTATTTTTAGAAATATCTGAGCACGAAAGATTTATATGAAGTCCGCTTCCGGCCTTGTCTGCAAGAGGTTTTGGACTAAAATCTGCATAAAGACCGGCATTCAAAGCTCTGGTAGAGACTATCCACTTAAAGGTTGCAGCGTTATCTGCAGCAGTCACCGCATCCGAATAGTGGAAGTCAATCTCGTTCTGACCAGGCCCTTCTTCGTGATGGCTTGTTTCTGGCTGGATCCCCATCTGCTCGAGGGTAAAGCAGATTTCACGACGAATATTTTCTCCCTTATCCTCCGGAGCAATATCCATATAACCAGCATTATCAAAAGTCATTTTTGTAGGATTACCCTTCTCGTCCAGCTTAAAGAGGTAGAATTCAATTTCTGTACCAATTCTAAAATCAACACCGCATTCAGCCTTTGCCTTTTTTACAGTGTTACGAAGCAATGTTCTGCAATCTTTTTCGTATTCACGTCCGTCCGGATATTTTATTGTACAGAACATTCGTACAACTTTACCGGTTGTAGGTCTCCACGGAAGAACAGAAAGAGTTGTTGGATCAGGAAACAAAAATAAATCCGATTTTTCAGGACTTTCAAAACCATAAATTGCAGACGCATCAAAGCTCACACCATTTACAAAAGCACTTTCCAAACGCTCTGCCATAATCGAAATGTTTTTCTGCACGCCCTGCAAATCAAAAAAGGCAAGTCTTACAAACTTAACATCCTCTTCCTTTACATAATCCAAAACTTCGCTCTGTGTGTACATACTTTTACCTCTCATAAAATTATAATAATTATATTCTACAGATATCTACAAGACAAGCCTTTTCCAGATTGCAGCCGCTTGCAAGACTGTCTGCAAGTGCATGCGCAGTATCCAGCGAGGTAAGACAGTCAATATCGCGTTCTACAGCAAGGCGGCGAAGCTTTACACTTTCGGCAACAGGATCGCGTCCCTTTGCAGATGTAGAAACAACATAAACCACATTACCACCTTCAAGCAATGTCATTACATTGTCGTTATAGTTTTCGTGAACCTTGGCAACATGAGTTACTTCCATGCCGCTGCGTTCGATTGTAGCTGCGTTTCCGGTTGTAGCATAAAGCTTAAAACCAAGGTCATAATATTTTTTTGCAAGCTCCGGAAGCTCAGGCAAGTCAGAAGAACGAACCGAAAACAAAATTCCCGGAACTTTGTCGCCTGGAGCAGCTGTTTTTGGATGAAGCATCTTCCAGCCGGCTGCAGCCATTCCTTTAAAGATTGCTTCTTCGCGGGTCGGTGCAATTCCAAGAACCTCCCCTGTACTCTTCATTTCGGGACCAAGATGAGTGTCTACATTCATGAGTTTTTCAAAACTGAATACAGGAACCTTTACCGCAAAATAAGGCGGATGGCGGTACAAGCCTGTTCCAAAGCCCATGTCGCGAACCTTTTCTCCAAGCATGGCGCGGGTTGCAAGTTCTACCATTGGAACTCCGGTTACCTTACTTAAATATGGAACTGTTCGGCTGGAACGAGGGTTTGCCTCAATAATATTCAATTCACCGTTGTAAAAGAGCCACTGAATATTTACAAGGCCTTTTGTTCCAAGAGCAAGGGCCATGGCTGTAGATTTGTTTACAACCTCATCTGTCATCTGTGGCGTAAAGCTCCATGGCGGATAAACTGCAATTGAGTCTCCTGAATGAATACCTGTACGCTCTACATGCTCCATAATTCCAGGAATAAGAACATCTTCTCCGTCGCAGATACAATCAATTTCGAGTTCTGTTCCTTCCATGTATTTATCAATCAGGATTGGATTTTCAATTCCGCCCCGCAAGATGATTTTCATGTATTCCTTGATGTCGGCAATGGTTCTGGCAATAATCATGTTTTGTCCGCCAAGAACATAACTTGGTCTCATCAAAACAGGATAACCAAGTTTTGCTGCAGCTTCGAGGGCTTCTACTTCTGTGAATACTGTTACACCTTTAGGTCTGTTTACTTTAAGACGTTCGCAAAGCTCTTCAAAACGTTCCCTGTCTTCTGCAAGGTCAATTGCATCGGCACTGGTTCCAAGAATACGAACTCCCTGACCGTCAAGGAATTTTGCAAGCTTAATTGCGGTTCCGCCTCCAAAAGCAACTACAACCCCAAGAGGCTTTTCTACCGCAAGAACGTTCATTACATCGGCTGGAGTGAGCGGCTCAAAATAAAGTCTGTCAGCAATATCAAAATCTGTAGAAACTGTTTCGGGATTGTTATTTATAATTGCAACCTCGTAACCAAGCTTTTTAAGGGCCCAGATACACTGAACCGAAGAATAATCAAATTCAATTCCCTGGCCTATTCGGATTGGTCCTGAACCTAAAACGACAATAGTTCCTTTTGAATTACTACCGGATTTAATTTCTTTGAGATATGCTTCTGCTTCGTTTTCTCCGCCTGTTGTTGAATAAAAATACGGAGTTTCGGCATCAAATTCGCCGGCACAGGTATCTACCATTTTGAAGGCTTTTGGCGGATATAAAAGCTTTACACCATCCTTTTGTTCCTGACTCAACTTTTCCTGCTGAACAATTTTTTCCAGTTTACAAAGGAACCATTTATCAATTTTTGTAATGTCATGAATGTCATCAACACTAAGTAAACCTCGTTTGAGCGCCTGGTAAATTGCAAAGATTCTCTGGTCGGTACACTGTGTTACCCTGTCGCGAATTTTTTCATCCCCTTCTTTTTCGAAAGCCGGAAGATTCAAATCTTTTACGCCAACCTCCAGTCCGCGTACTGCCTTAAGTATTGCTTCTTCAAAATTCTGACCAATTGCCATAACCTCGCCGGTTGCCTTCATCTGAGTACCAAGCTTGCGGGAAGCATAAACAAATTTGTCGAACGGAAATTTTGGCATTTTAACAACCACATAGTCCAGAACAGGTTCAAAGCAGGCCTTAGTCTTTTTGGTAACAAAGTTTGGAATCTCATCAAGTGTAAGACCAACTGCAATTAAAGCTGCTACCTTTGCAATTGGATAACCGGTTGCCTTACTTGCCAGAGCCGATGAACGAGATACACGCGGGTTTACTTCGATTACAGCATATTCAAAAGTATCTGGATTAAGCGCAAACTGACAGTTACAGCCGCCTTCAATTTCGAGCGCACTGATTATGTTTAGAGCCGCACTACGCAGCATCTGATATTCCTTGTCGGCAAGAGTTACGGTTGGTGCAATTACAATTGAGTCTCCTGTATGAACGCCAACAGGATCAAAGTTTTCCATTGAGCAGACTGTAATTACGTTTGCGTGGGAGTCGCGCATTACTTCAAATTCAACTTCCTTCCAGCCGCTAATGCATTTTTCTACCAGAATCTGATGAATTGGAGAACGATGAAGTCCGTTGTGAGCAATTTCATCAAGCTCGCGTTCGTTATTTACAATACCGCCGCCAGTTCCACCAAGCGTAAAGGCCGGACGTATAATTGCAGGGAATCCAATTTCGTTATGAACAAAGTCTGCCGCATCCTCATAAGTTGTTACAACCTTAGAAGGAATACACGGCTCTCCTATTGATTCCATTGTATCCTTAAACATCTGGCGGTCTTCGGCTTTATCAATTGTTAAAGGTCGGGCACCCAGCAGCTGAACTCCATGGCTTTTTAAAAATCCAGATTTTGCAAGCTCCATACTGAGTGTTAATCCGGTCTGACCGCCAAGAGTAGAAAGCAGAGAGTCTGGTTTTTCTTTTTCGATAATTCGTTCAAGAGTAGGAAGCGTAAGCGGTTCAAGATAAATTTCATCCGCCATTGTTTTATCTGTCATAAGGGTTGCCGGGTTTGAGTTTACAAGACAAACCTCAAGCCCCAGCTGCTTTAATGCTTTACAGGCCTGGTTTCCGGCATAATCAAATTCTGCCGCCTGTCCAATAACAATCGGACCGGAACCTATAATCATTACTTTATGAATATTTTTATTCAGGGGCATCGCTGTTTCTAATCCTCCGGAAACAAAAAAAAGCGACACCATCTCTACAGATAGTGTCGCCTTTGACTTATAATAATATATCGTAAATTTTCAGTTTAGGGAAGAGGGGGCAGTTTTATTGCGTTATGATTGCATCATCTTTAAAAATCTATCAAAAAGAAAGTTTGTATCGTGAGGTCCGCCGCAGGCCTCGGGATGGAACTGTACGCTAAAGGCCGGAATATCTGTGTATTTTACACCTTCGCAGGTTTCATCGTTTACGTTTACAAAGCTCAGGCGGGCAAAAGCCGGAAGACTTGCCGGTTCTACTGCGTAACCGTGGTTCTGACTTGTGATATAAACACGACCGGTTGCCATGTCTTTACAAGGATGGTTTGCTCCTCGGTGACCGTATTTAAGCTTGCTGGTTTTGGCTCCACGCGCAAGTGCTAACATCTGATGCCCAAGACAAATTCCAAAAATCGGAATTTTTCCGTAATCACACAACTTCTTTATTTCCTGGATTACACCTGTATTTTCTGCCGGGTCTCCTGGTCCGTTACTCAGCATGATTCCGTCTGGTTCCATTTTTAATACTTCTTCTGCACTTGTATTATATGGAACAACACTTACATTGCAGCCGCGTTTCTGGAGCTCACGCTGGATATTGGCTTTGGCTCCAAAATCAAAAAGGACAACTTTAGGGGTTTTAGGGGCAGAGCCCCTAGGAGAGAGGGTAGCGGCCAACGAAGTGGACGCGCAGGGGGAGACTTCCCCCTCCCTGGTATTTACAATCTTAACTGCATCGGTAATTGTGTAGGCCTTAATTTTTTGGAGTGCCTGAGGAGTGGAATTAAAATTGTCTGCGGCTTTTCCACTTACAATCATGCCGTTCATAACTCCAGCATCACGGAGCTTTTTGGTAAGAGCGCGAGTATCAATTCCACAGATTCCAATAATTCCATGCTGCTTAAGAAATTCATCTAGCTTACCTGCACAGCGAAAATTACTTGGTTCATCACAAAGCTCACGAACAACATATCCACGAACCCAGGCTCTACAGCTTTCAAAATCCTGGGGAATAACGCCATAATTTCCAATAAGCGGAAAGGTCTGGGTAACAATCTGACCATAATAGCTTGGGTCTGTCAGCGTTTCCAGATAGCCGGTCATTCCTGTTGTAAAAACTGTTTCGCCTATTGTCATTCCTGTGGCGCCTATGGACTGGCCTTCATAAATAGTTCCGTCTGCAAGAACAAGATACGCTGTTTTGTCGTGGCTCATTTATTGCTCCTGATTACACGCCTTTAAAAATTCTACAAAGAGCGGGCCTGCTGCGTTAGGACGGCTTTTGAATTCCGGATGGAACTGGACGCCGACGTGGAACTGGCCCGCGATTTCTACAGATTCAACAAGAGTTCCATCTGGAGAAGTTCCGCTTATTGTAAGTCCGGCTTCCTTCATCTGCTCACGGTAATCGTTGTTGAATTCATAGCGATGGCGGTGACGCTCATTTATAAGCTCTGATTTATATGCTCTTTCCAAAATTGTACCAGGAGTTACCTTACATGGATAGCTGCCAAGTCTCATTGTTCCACCCTTAATTACTCCTTCCTGATTTTTCATAAGATCAATTACAGGATGGTCGCAAAGCTCGTCAAACTCGGTGGAGTTGGCATCTGCATAACCAAGAACAGTTCGGGCAAATTCAATTACTGCAATCTGCATTCCAAGACAAATTCCAAAATATGGAACCTTATGTGTTCTGGCATATCGGCAGGAGCAGACCATTCCCTCTATTCCACGCTGACCAAAGCCACCCGGCAAAATAATTCCGGAGCAATCTGCAAAAAATTCCGGAGCAGTCTCGTCGGTAACGCTGTCGCTGTCTACCCATTTAATCTTAAGATTTTTTCCTACTACATAAGAAGCATGGTTCAAAGACTCTACAATACTCAAATATGAATCGTGGAGCTTTACATATTTTCCTACCAGCGCAACCTGAATTTCTCCCTTGCGTTCGTGAATAGTTTCTACCATTTTTGACCAGGCTTCGAGTGCAGGGGCGTTGGCTTTTGATTCAAGTCCAAGGTCACGGCAAACTACTTCATCCATATTCTGAGCATGCAGCATAAGTGGAACTTCATAAAGGCTTCGGCAGGTTGTATTGTTTATTACACAGTCTTCTCCAACGTTACAGAAAAGCGAAATCTTTTTTCGAATATCGGTCGGTATTTCCTTGTCGCAGCGGGCCACAATTATATCCGGATGTATTCCCACCGCCATGAGTTCCTTTACGGAGTGCTGCGTAGGTTTACTCTTAAACTCATCTGAACCACTTATGTACGGAACAAGACAAACATGTATAAAAAGACAGTTGCGTCTTCCAACTTCGAGCGCAAGCTGACGGATTGCTTCCAGGAACGGCTGGCTTTCAATATCACCAATTGTTCCTCCAACTTCCACAATGCTTACATCAGCTCCGCTAACCTCTGCATTTTTTAACACAAAATCTTTTATCTCATTTGTTACATGAGGAATAATCTGTACAGTCTGGCCCAGGTATTCTCCCTGACGCTCCTTGTTCAGAACGTTCCAGTACACGCGGCCACTAGTCAAATTTGAATAACGGGTAAGATTTTCGTCAATGAATCGCTCGTAGTGACCAAGGTCAAGGTCGGTTTCTGCTCCATCATCGGTTACAAAAACTTCGCCGTGCTGGAAAGGGCTCATAGTACCGGGATCAACGTTCATATATGGATCCAGCTTCTGACTTGTTACCTTAAGACCTCTGCATTTTAAAAGTCTTCCAAGGCTTGCAGCCGTAATACCTTTACCAAGCCCCGAAACTACACCACCTGTTACTACAATAAACTTTGACATATTCCCCTCCATCTCACCCTAATAAGCTTTATCATGAACACCAGAGATTGCTCGTCCACTAGGTTCATCCATATTTTTCCAGGCTGCATCCCATTCCAGAGCTTTTGCAGTACTGCAGGCAACTCCGGCTTCGTGCGGAACACATTTTGCGGCACTGTCGCTTGGGAAAAGGCGGCTGTAAATTTCGCGGTAATAATACTCTTCTTTTGTTTTTGGCGGATTTACAGGGAAGCGGTTTTCTCTGCGGGCAAATTCCTGATCGCTTACTTTTTCCTCTGTCATTTTTTTGAGGGTATCAATCCAGCTGTAGCCAACGCCGTCGCTAAACTGTTCCTTCTGACGCCATACAATCTCATCCGGAAGCATATCATCAAAAGCCTTTCTCAAAATCCACTTTTCTATACGCTGCTTTTTATCTGCAAGCTGAATGCTCATTTTGTCGGTTGGGTTCAGCGACATTGCAATATCAATAAAATCCTTGTCCAGGAATGGAACACGACCTTCTACACCCCAGGCCATAAGCGATTTGTTTGCACGCAGACAATCATACAAGTGAAGCTTGCTCATTTTTCTTACAAGCTCTTCGTGGAATTCCTGTGCGTTTGGTGCCTTGTGGAAGTAAAGGTAACCGCCAAAAAGCTCATCGCTACCTTCTCCACTCAAAACCATTTTAATTCCCATTGATTTGATTACACGGGCCAGCAGATACATTGGAGTAGAAGCGCGTACTGTTGTGATGTCGTAAGTTTCGATATGATAAATTACATCAGGCAGGGCATCGAGCGCTTCCTGAATTGTAAAATGAACTTCGTGATGTACGGTTCCAATGTAATCTGCTGCTTTTTGTGCGGCAATCAGATCCGGAGAACCTTCAAGTCCAACTGCAAACGAGTGAAGCTGCGGCCACCAGGCGCCTTCGGTGCTATCGGTTTCTACACGCTTTTTAGAATATTTTTGTGTAACAGCAGCAATGATTGATGAATCCAAACCGCCGCTCAAAAGAACACCATAAGGAACATCACTCATAAGCTGTGCTTTTACTGCAGCTTCAAGTCCGTTTCGAACCTTTTCTATTACTGCAGGATTAATGATTTCGCCTTTTTCATCGGTTGCACGGGCTGCAGCTTTTACGCTGTCATAGCTTTCCCATGTACGATGATACCACTTAACAGGCTTTACTTCCTTATCACCCGAAAAAAGATAGCTTCCATTAGGAAATTCTTCGATGGAAACACAGTCTCCTTCCAAAGCCTTAAGTTCACTTGCAACATAATAACGGCCGTTTTTATCCCAGCCCTGGTAAAGAGGAATTACGCCAATTTCATCTCGTGCAATAAGATAAACATCGTTTTGGGAATCATAAAGCGCAAATGCAAAAATGCCTGAAAGCTTTTCTATCATTGCGGTAAAATCACCCGAGGCACGATATTCCTTATACAACGGAATGATTACTTCACAGTCGCTTCCTGTCCTGAAGTTGTATTTTCCTTCAAAGGCAGCACGAAGCTTTTTGTGATTGTAAATTTCACCGTTTGCCGCAAGAATGATTTTTTCATCATCACTTACAAGCGGCTGCTTTCCAGACAGAGGGTCAACAATGGAAAGTCTTTCATGACTGAGTATAGCATTATTACCAGTATAGACACCGCTCCAGTCCGGACCGCGATGTCTGATTCGCTTACTCATTTCCAGAACCTGCGCGCGAAGTTCTTCTTTTAAGCCCTCCGCAATTGGCGTACTGCCACTGTTTAAATCAAATGCTCCAACAAAGCCACACATAAAAATCTCCTGTTGAAAGTGTTAAAACAAAAAAAGAGGTCGTAGACAGTGCCTCGCAAAAAAATGCGAAACATTATCTACGACCTCTTTGCCGTATTTATTTTATACTAGCGTTTTTAAAAAAATAATGCAAGTATAAATATATTCTGTTTTATGTTATAATAAAAATATACCAGTTTAGTGAGGTTATAAAATGAAATTAATTGCCCCGGCTTTTATTCTTGGTCTTTCACTTTTTGCTTTTTTTGGATGTAAATCTTCAGAAGGACAGCCTTATCACAAACAGACAGAATACAAATGGTCTCAAAATGCATGCGGGGCCTTTTCTTCGGCTTATTTTCTTGCAGAAACAGGGCAAATTTCTGGCTCCCAGGTTGTAAAAACAGCAAAAGATATTTATTCAAGAATTATATTTGACCCTCAAGCCGGCTTTGGTGAGTACAGCGACCCATTTAAAATTGTAAAAGAAATGTCAAGGTATGCTGCAAGCTCCACTTTTAAAATGAATCTTTCTAATCCGCAAACTGGCGGCGAAAAGCTCATGTCTCTTTTTGCTAAGGCCATGGGTACAAATGAGATTGAAGATATTAAGGACATAGAATCTGCCCTCAAAAAGGGTGAATATGTAATTGAAGTTGTTTCGCCTGTAGAAGTTGTAAACCTTGTAAATCCTATGCAGAATCCGCTGCACTATGTTTTGACTTACTGGAAAGGGGACACGCTTTATACTCTGGATCCAGGCCGTGGTCTTGAAGAACCACGCAGTAATTTTATAGATGGCACCACCACCCGCTGGAGCTTCTGTAACTGCGGAATCTTTTTAAGCCTTTAATCTTCTTTGACTACTTTTCTCCGTTTTGATATATTAGTACTAATACTTATACATCAAATTATACATCAAACGGAGAAGATTATGAAAAAAATCAAAACAATTCTTTCACTCATTCTGGCTGCATCTACACTTGTAATAACAAGCTGCGCCTTTAATACACCTGGAGAATATACCAACAAACAGCCATATGCAGTTCAGAAAGATGATACATGGTCTGAATATGCCTGCGGTGCTTTTTCTATGGCATATTATCTTGCAGAACAGGGTTTTATTCCTGCAAAAAAAATTGAATCAAAGGCAAAATCCCTTTACAAAAAAGTAATTTTTGACGAATCATCACAACTGTGGCCTTACAGCGAACCTCGTAAAATCAAAAAGGAAATTGCCAAATACGCAGCAAAAGCAGAACTCAGAATGCACAAGGTTGATCAGGAGACACTCCAGATAGAAAGAGAGAATCCATATTATCATAGCGAATTATCACTCGAAACTCAGGCCGAATGTCTTCTTAACGAAGTTGCCGCACTTTTGAAATATTCAGATTCCGAAATGGTTGATATTCAGGATATCCCTTCTGCCCTTGCCAAAGATGAATATGTAATTGAAATTGTACTAACAGACAGAGGTGTAGAACTTTCTGGTCACTACCCAGATTGGTTGCACAGAAACTCCCTCCACTACGTTCTTACATATTGGAAAGGTGACACCCTCTACACCCTTGACCCAAGCCGCGGCCTCGAAGAACCACGCAGCAACTTCATCGACGGCACCACCGAAGAATGGCACTTCTGCAACGGCGGAGTTTTTATAAAACCTAAAAAATAAAAAGTTTTTTACCTTGAATAATGAGGGGGAAAAGCCTTTCCCCCTGGGGTCAGCCCGCTCAAATACGGATCTATAAAAGTGATTCCTTTTGAGGCGGCGGCAACTGCGTCAAGCAGGACTTTTGTCTCGGAGTTTTTTGAAACATAACCGACAGCTTCGCCTGCAATCGTGTAAAGTTTGGAGTCGGAAAAACATATTTTAAGGCCAGATCTCATCATCTGGTGGTCGTCAAAAATAAAAATGTCCATAAAACAAATCTACCTTAGGATTGCCTTGCGGTAAAGGGGGAACATGATGGATATTTTCGTGCGTAACGCA
>JAILBH010000062.1 GCA_024681195.1 Treponema sp. | reverse complement strand
ATAAATGAGTTTGAACTTTCTACAGGAGATCTTACAGACGACGAACGTAAGATTATTCTTGCCGGATGTCTCATTAATTTTTACCGCAGTTAGATTTGTATAACAAGAGAATGTTCTATGCGCAAACTCGGTTTCTTCTTTCTGTTCGCATTAATCTGTGTTTTATCTCTTATATTTACAGGCTGTAAAAACCAGCAGGAAGAAGAAGCTCCACGCATTTATCTGGATGATGCTTTTTATTATGCAATAGGGCAAAAAGATACTACTGTAGAGGAAGCAGCTCTTTTTAATTACACAAAGCTTCCAAAGCTTGCATATAAAAATCTTTCGGATATTACCGGTAAAGATGGTGCCTATATATGGCTCAAGGTTGGTTTTAATCTTGCAGCCGAACCGGCACTCAAAGGCGATGACCTTTCCATGCTCATTCCGTACCTTCATTTTGCAGAAGAGCTTTATTTAAACGGCTACTATATAGATGATTATGGAATTATGGGCGAAGGACCCGAAGATCCTGCCATTCAGGATGCCGGACTTATGGCGCATCTTTTTGATTTTCCGGAAAGCTTTATAAATCAGGAAGAAGATAATATTGTTCTTATTAAAGTATTTTCGCTTGGAAACGGAAGTATTACTCCTGGAGTTTTTGTAGGACTTCGTCAGGATGCCTGGGTAACTTCAGATAATATGACCTTCTGGAGAACACGTATTTATATGTTCCTTGAAGGTTTTATGCTTTGTGTTTTTATCTTCTTCCTTATGATTTTTATTGCTTACCGCCAGGATAGAATCTATTTTTATCTTTCATTTTTAAGTCTTCTTTCAATGTTCTTCTTTTCGGGATTTTTTGGTGGAGATCTTCCTTGGGTTGGTTTTCATGGCGGAATGACTTATCTGTTTTTCTTTAAATTTACCAAATGCGCCTGCTTCTTTGGAATGGAATACATGTTCTCGCTGCTGGTTTTTGATTTCTTACAGATGAAGCATACTATTGCAGAACGTGTTCTTCGTAGTTCTTATGTTGCAATTTCGGTTATAGTTTGTATGGTCGCTCCAAATTATTCTACCCTCATAAAAATTTCTCACATAATTATATGGTTTGCCCTTATAGATATTACACTTGCAATTGGAATGATAATTAAAAGTGCAATAAAAGGACAAAAGCGTGAACGCGCCAGAATGCTGCTTGTTGCTCTTTCTCCATTCCTGATTTCAATTAATACAGACTTTGTAATTAAAACTTTCTTTAATAATATTACGCTTCCATATTATTCTATTTTTGGATGGGCTTTATCTGTTATTATCTGCTTTTTGTATTTTAGTACTCAATACAATCGTATTGCATTCCGTATGGAATATCTGAATCAGAATCTTACAAAGGAAGTAGAAGAACAGACAAGAAAGTTAGTGGAATCTAACAGAAAACTTGCCCATGAGCGAGAAATTGCAATTAAAGATATGCATATGGCAGCTGTTGTTCAACAAAAATTCTTTCATGCGCCAAAGCAAAAATTTAAATATTGGGATTATGCAGTCTGCTATGAACCATATTCAGAAGTTTCCGGAGACTTTTACAACTTCCATTTTGACGGCGATAAACTGCATGGGCTTTCTGTTTTTGATGCATCGGGTCATGGAGTTGCAGCCGGCCTTGTAACAATGCTTTCGGAAACTGTAATCCGCCAGGTTTACGAAGAAAGTCGCAGAAAGCATCGTAAGCTTTCAAATGCAATTGAAGAACTAAATAAAAATCTTATTGCTGCCAAAGGCGATGTAGAAAATTATCTTACCGGCGTTGTAATGCATATAAAAGAATCAAAGGGTAATAAATGCGAAATTAATATTTCTTGTTCTGCACATCCATATCCGCTTTTATATAAAAACGATGACAAGCAGGTTATAGAGATTCAGCCTCCAATTGGACTTGAGTCTTATGGTCCAATTGGAATTGACGGAATAGAAACCAGATATACAGACTTCTGGTTTGATATGAAAAAAGGCGATATCCTTATCCTGTATACTGATGGTTTGACCGAAACAATGAATGAAAAACGAGAAGAATTCGGTAAAGAAAGGGTAGGTCTTGTGCTTAAAGAAAACAGCCGTAAAGGAGCAAATGCAATCCTTCAGGCTGTTCTTGATGCTTTGGAAAAGCATTCCGGTCAGGAACTCCGCACCGACGATGTTACGGTTATAGTTCTTAAACGAAAATAATTTTATTTACTAAGAGTTTCGTTCAGCTTTTCTACCGAAACAGTGTTTTCTTCTGCAATTGTCTTAACAGAATTTAGAGCATTTTGAGCAATAGAAATTTTATCGCTGAGCGACTGCACTCTGGTTTGAATCTCATCTGTAAATGTAGAAATTCCTGTAATTGCTGTATTCTGTTCATTAATCTCTGTTACAGACTGACTAACGAGATTATTTGAAGTGTGTGAAGATTCAACTACAGCATTTAAAGAATGCATTACATCTTCTACACCTCGTGCCATTTCTGTAATTCCTGCAAGAATTTCTTCTATGCCCTGAATTGAATTTCTTATGCTCTCATTGCTTGAGTTTGTATATTCAATACAATCCTTTGCTGTATTAGAAGCGTTTGTAACCATCTCCACAATATTGTTAAGTTCTTCTTCAATATTATGAGAGTTTTTATTTGTTTCATCAGACAGCTTTCGGATTTCCTGAGCAATTACAGAAAAACCTTTTCCAAGTGTTCCTGCATGAGCTGCTTCAATAGAAGCGTTCATTGCTAAAAGTCCTGTTCTTCCTGCCACTGCATTTACAGTAGAAACAAAAGAAGAAATAGAAGCTGTGCCTTCCTGAACTTTTTCTACTTCATTAACAAGCTCCTGAATCTTTTGCTGTTGTGCATTCAAATCTTCTTCCATCATATTCATCGAAGCTTTTCTTGTATCTGCAATGCTGCTTATGTTTTTAATTGTTTGAGAAATCTCTGCCATAGCTGTAGAAGTCTGTGTCAGGGCAGTATTCTGTTCCATTATGTTAGACTGCATGTTCTGAACATGTTCTTTTACAAGATCAGAGCTGCTGCTGATTGTAGTTGTTTTTTCTGAAAGAGATGCAGCCTGCGAGGTAAGGTAATCATAAAGATTTTTGATTTCGCCAAAGGATTCAGAAAGCATTGTTACCTGTTTAGAAAGTTCACTTCCAATCTGGAGGTTTTCTTTACTTTGAATCAAAACAGACTTTAAGGTTGAAAGAGATGCATCTGTGGTTTTCTGCTCGGTGATTGCCTTATCATTAATTAAATCCTTCTGGCGGTTTAATAAAAGAATGGCAGCGTTGGATCCAATAAACGCTATTGTTCCAATTATGATTGCCATAAGAGTTTCGCGTTTATCAATTGCAAAAAAGTCTTTGAACGGAAACAGAATTGCAATACACCAGATGATGCCGGAACCAATAAAAAAGAAATTTAACTGTTTTTTATTAAGAGAAAACAGCTGATTAAAAATTGCCATTACTACTATAAAGCAGACAGAACGGTAAATCTCAAAAATATTGTCAGGACTATGAAGGAAAAAAACAATCGCAAGAATTGCAATAAGAATTCCTACGGAATCCAGCAAAAGACCAATTTTGATTTTATTTTTTTTGATTAGTATTAAAGAAATCAAAAACGACAGAAAAGCAATGCCCGAACCTGCTGCAGTAAGGTAGGTACCTCTGAGCATTTCGGCTATAAATGTAGTACAAAAGCCTGTAAGAAAAATAAGGTTGCCGTAAATGGCTGTAGGAAGCTGCGCCAGCTCACTAAAAGACTTTTTTTCTAAGCTTTCACTATCAGGTAAAAATCGTGAAATAAAGGTGTTCATCCTTTAATTATAACATATTTTTAATAATTGTGTTATAATTAATATATTAATCAGGAGGAATAAAATGGTTGATTACACAGAAGGTTCTGGAAAACAATATCATACAGGAGTTGGTCCGGACGATATTGGAAAATACGTTATTATGCCCGGAGATCCAAAACGCTGTGCAAAAATAGCTGAACATTTTGATAATCCAAAGCTCGTTGCCGATGTGCGCGAGTATGTTACATATACAGGAACTCTTGAAGGAGTGAAGGTTAGTGTTACTTCTACAGGTATAGGAGGCCCTTCAGCAAGTATTGCAATTGATGAACTTGCAAAATGTGGAGCCCATACTTTTATTCGTGTTGGAACCTGTGGTGGAATGCAGGAAGATGTAATGGGTGGAGATATTGTAGTGGCAACAGGAGCTGTACGCATGGAAGGCACAAGCCGCGAATTTGCCCCTATTGAATATCCGGCTGTGGCAAATCTTGATTGTGTAAATGCACTGGTAGAAGCTGCAAAGCTCTTAAAGGCTCCTTTCCATACTGGCGTTGTTCAATGTAAAGATTCTTTCTTTGGTCAGCACGAACCAGAGGTTATGCCTGTAAGCTATGAACTTGAAAATAAATGGCAGGCATGGCTCCGCATGGGTTGTCTTGCTTCCGAAATGGAAAGTGCTGCTTTGTTTATTGCGGGCCAGTTCTTAAAAGTTCGCGTTGGTTCATGTTTCCTTGTTGTAGCTAACCAGGAACGCGCAAAAAAAGGTTTACCAAACAAGCAGGCACACGACACAGAGCTGGCAATTACTGTTGGTGTAGAAGCTCTCCGCCGCCTTATCCTTGAGGATAAAAACAAATAAAATATGCGCCGCATTTGTATTTTTGTAATACTTGTTGTGCTGGCATCTCCAATTTTTTGCCAGCCCGTACTCCAGAAAATAGGAACTTATAAATGCGGTAAACAGCCCAAGCAGGTAATTTTTACTCCCGATAACAAACAGATAATTCTTCCTTTGCTGGACGAAGATGGTTTTGATATTTTTGATATAGAACAAAAAAAAATCATAAAAAGAATTAATCCTCCGCAAAGCAAAAAAGTTGGCTTTGCCGAAGGCTTGTTTATTCCACAAAAGAACGCATTCTTTGTTTCGCAGATGACAACTGCAAAAATCTACGAATACTCTTATCCGGGCTTTGTATACAGGCGTGAAATTTCTACAGGTGGTGAATGGTCAAAGTTTATAGCTTATTCTCCCCAAAAAAATCTTATTGCTGTTTCAAACTGGATTTCTAACGATGTTTCTTTTATAGATTATGCTACAGGTAAGCTTTTAGGCCTTTGTGCTACCAGCGCTGCTCCTCGTGGACTTGCCTTTATTGAAGATGGAAGGGAGCTGATTTCTCTTGCTTTTGATGGGGGAGTTATAGAAAAGATTGACACCCAGACCCGTACAATTGTAAAGTCGCTTTCAAAACCAAAGGCTGCAATGCGTCATATTGTTACCGACAGTACAAGCACCTGGGCATATATCAGCGATATGTATAACCGCAGTATTTACAAGCTTAATCTAAAGACTTTCGAAATAACCTCAAGTGTAAAAGTATTTAATAATCCAAATACAATTGAGCTTTTGGATGATTCTTATTTATTTGTTTCGAGCAGGGGCCCTAATAACACTGAGGACTACACAAAACGTAGTCCTCAAAATGGTAAGATTCAATTAATAAGCACAGCCGATATGACCATCACACTTGAGTTCGAAGGCGGGAATCAGCCTACCGGACTTGATATAAGCAGTGATGGAAAACTGCTGTGCTTTAGTAACTTTCAGGATAATACTATAGAGTTGTATAGCATTACGCCTTAACAGTGTAGCTTTTAATTCCAAGTTCTGTTTCACCGTCAACCTGAGCTGCGCGTGGAGCATCAAATTCAACTTTGATTTCCTTTCCTGTGTGCAAAATACACATCTTAGGCTTTTTGATATGTTCACCTGTGAAAATTTTAGAGAATACTAAAAGAACCTGAAGTCTGATTTTTCCACGGAATACTAATACAGAAACCTTGTGATCAGGATCATTTCTATCCTGGTCAGGAGCAGCCATCATACCGCCACCGTAGAACCGTCCCTTCATTGTTGAAGCAAGGAAAACATCCTTGTAGTGATATTCTTTTCCATCAACTGTAACAGTTGCATTTGTCTTTTTATACTGGAAAAGGGCACCCTTAACTGCAATAGAAGTATAGTTAATCGGTTTTGTGCTGTCTTTTGCTCTGAGCTTATCACCCATTTCGCAGCACCAGCCGTCAATTCCGTATCCAACGCCGTTAATAAATTTTGTTGATTTTCCGTTGATTGTAACAACCGGAAGATTGTGCATGTAATTGTTAAGATTGATAAGAGTATTATCAAGTTTTCCGTGAACATCACGGTTAAAATCGTTTCCGCTTCCAAGAGGGAAGTAGAAGGTTGGCTTGTTAAGATCTTCTTCATCAACTTCATTTACGAATCTGTTGACAGTTCCATCTCCACCACAAAGAACAACACGTTCATCGGCCTTTACCTTATGCATAAACGATTTGTAATCAAAATCAGGTGTCATTTCAACATAATCAAGATAATTATTTGCCAGAATATCATCCAGCTTGTAAACTTCTTTTTTTGCCGATCTATTACCCGAAAGAGGATTGTAAAGAATTATGTACTTAGCGTTCATTTTTTTCTCCTGTATTAATATTTTACGCTTATATAAAAAAAAATACAAGATTTATTCTATTGCATATTTTTGCAAAAAGTTGTATATTTTTTGTATATTTATACATTTTCGAGGTATATTATGGCAAAAGATAAGGTTGTTTTGGCTTATTCAGGCGGTCTTGATACTACAGTTATCATTCCGTGGCTTAAAGAAAACTATGATTATGATGTCATCGCCGTTTGTATTGACGTTGGACAGGGCGATGACTGGGCTGCAATTAAGGCTCGTGCACTTAAAACCGGCGCATCTGCCTGCTATGTTGTAGATGCACGTCAGGAATATATAGAAGAATATATCTGGCCGGCATTAAAGGCCAATGCTGTTTACGAGGATGAATATCTTCTTGGAACTTCAACAGCTCGTCCTCTTATTGGAAAAATCCTTGTAGAATATGCACGCCAGGAAAAGGCAGTTGCAATCTGTCACGGAGCTACAGGTAAGGGTAATGACCAGGTTCGTTTTGAACTTGCAATCAAGGCTTTTGCACCTGATATTAAGGTAATTGCTGCTTGGCGCGATGACAAATGGAATATGGACAGCCGTGAAGCAGAAATTAAATATCTTGAAGACCGTGGACTTGAAGTTCCTATGAAAAAGGATCAGTCTTACAGCCGTGATGAAAATATCTGGCACCTTAGCCACGAAGGTCTTGAGCTTGAAAAGACAGAAAATGAACCTAACTACAAGCATATGCTCAAAAACACTGTTGTTCCAGAGGAAGCTCCGGATGAAGGCGAATATGTAACAATCGACTTTGAAAAGGGTATTCCGGTTGCTTTGAACGGTAAAAAGATGAACGCTGTTGATCTTTTGAATGAACTCAACGTAATTGGCGGCCGCAACGGTGTTGGTCTTGTTGATATCTGTGAAAACCGCTGTGTTGGTATGAAGAGCCGTGGTGTTTACGAAACACCGGGTGGAGCAATCCTTTACTTTGCACACAGAATGATGGATCATATCTGTCTTGACCGCGAAACTTATCACTACAAGCAGCAGCTTGCAATCCGTGTAGGCGAACTCATTTATGATGGAAAATGGTTTACAACTTTAATGGATGCATGTATGGCATTTGTTGATAAAACAGAAGAAACTGTTACCGGCTGGGCAAAGGTTAAGCTTATTAAAGGTGCTATCCGAGGGGCTGGCTCTGGTTCTAAATACAGTCTTTACAACGAAAGCATTGCTTCCTTTACAACCGGTGAGCTTTACAATCACAAGGATGCAGAAGGCTTTATTACCTTGTTTGGACTTCCTCTTAAGGTTCGTGCCATGATGGAACAACAAGTCGGCGAAGGTCAGGCTGTTATTGAAAGCAAGAGTTTTAAGAAAAGACCTACAGAATAAAAATGTAACTACTTTGAAAAAAAGGTGTTATAATTAATGTAATTAAAAACGTTCATGAACGCAGCTAAAAAAAGACGTGTACATGGACGTTTTTTTTATTTCTGGCCACTAACGGTCTGATTCAGGAGGTATTATTATGAAAAAATTATTTATTGCACTTGTTCTTATGGGCACTGTTTTTGCAAATACCTTTGCTCAGGAATATGAAGTAGTTGAGACTGGAGAAGAGTTTGATTTTAATAACAACGAAGTTTATCTGACTGTTGGAACCCCATCTGGCATGGGGTTAATTATTGGTATGTTTAGTGCTGCTTTTAAGGGAATAGGAGAAGCCTTTGCAAAAAGTGCCAGCGGAAACTCAACCGAAGCTACAGCTGATCCTGCAAAGAAAAATGAAGCTGCCTTTACCTTAACTGGAGGTTACAATTACTATTTTACCGATAAATTTGCTCTTGGAGCCTTTGCTTCGTATGAAAAATTTTCGGATTTTGATTTCTTTACTACGCAGGCTAAGATTACCGGGCAATATGGATGGGAACACTTTAAGATCTATCATAGTTTAAGTGCCGGTATAATGATTGTTCCAGGAAGCGAAAAGGCAGTGAATTTTATGGGTGATTTAACCTGGCTTGGACTTAAGGCAGATTTTGAAGACTTTACTGTTTTTGTCGAATCAAGTATTCCGTCTACAGCCCTTGTTAAAGTTGGAGCTTCCTTTAAGTTCTAGCCGTCGGTTTTATACCACAAAGCCTTCCAGAAACGCTGTAAAGCTGTCAAATTTGATGGTTTTATAGTCAGTTATTTGGGAGGCTTTTTTTATTGTTTCTTCTATGCTTAAAAGAATCTGCTCATAAAGCTTTTCTTCTTTTGTTATAAAAACATTTAATTCATCAAGCTGTTCAAAGGCCTTTTGGGTAATATTGCACGAGCCGAAGGAAACAAGCTTTTCATTTGCAACAAGCTTTGTATGTACCATTTTTGGAGAAAAGTAAACCTTAATCTTCCCATCAGATTTTTTTAGAAGGGTTTTCATAGTTTTCTTATTTGAATCATCCTGAAAATTTGCTGATTGAGGAATTACAATCCTTACATTTACACCGCGCTTTGCACTAGCTAAAATTGCCTCTACAAAATTATCCAGAGGACTAAAATATGCCATTACAATTGTAAGTTCCCTCTGGCTTTGATTAATTATATCAAGATATAGCTGCTCCATCTGGAAAATGTTATCCGCTTTGTTTGCAGCTTTACGGTTCATTCCAAAATAAATGTTCTTTTCACTTTTTTTACCGGTTTGCCTGTAATAATTAAAATCCGTAACATAAGCTTTTCCATTTAAAAGAAGCATATAATCGTTATAGATTCTTCCGCTCATATCGGCGCCATTTTCTTTATCTTCTATATTTATTCCGCCAAGAATAAGAATTTCATCATCAATAATATAAAATTTTGAATGATCTGCTTTAAAGGTCTGGTCCTGCACCTGAATGTTTGGATGACTCATAAGTTTTTTGTATAAGGACGATTCAGAATCTTTTGCATCTGATGTAATTGCATTTTTGTAGGTTTTCTTAAGATAGTTAATTTTGATTTTTTCTGAAGAACTCAGATGTTTATGAAAAAATGACGTTCCGCTTTCTTCTGCATGCTCGCAAATTGAACCGTAGGTATCCTTTGAAATGGTAACTTTTACTCCACGGTCTGCTGCAGCCACACATTCACGGGCAATCTGGTTTCCAATAGAATCATCCCGCCAGATAAACATATTTATATAGATGGATTTTTTTGAATTTTGTATGCATTCAATAATTCTGGGAAATGCATTTTTTCCATCAATTAAGAGTTCATGTTCCTCCATGCAAAATGCATAAAAGCTAAAAACAGAGAATAAAAGTATAAGAAAATGACGTTTTATTCTGGCACAAACAATCATAGTTCAAAATATACATTAAATTAGAAGCAAATGTCAAAACGAAATTTTTCTTGTACATATCCCTAAAAAATGGTATTTTATAGATAATATTTCAGAGCCCGTTAGCGGGCTCACTCAGGAGCAAAAACATGACATACACTGCAGAAGTGGAGCATATGTGTCCTTTGGCAAAAGGCGCATATCATGGACCGGCCCCAATCCCAGAAGAGGGTGAATGGGTACAGGTTAAAAAAATTGAAGACATTTCCGGCTTTACACATGGTATCGGCTGGTGTGCACCTCAGCAGGGTGCCTGCAAGCTTTCTTTGAACGTAAAGAACGGAATTATCGAAGAAGCTTTGGTTGAGACAATCGGATGTTCCGGAATGACACACTCAGCTGCTATGGCTTCAGAAATCCTTATCGGCAAAACTGTTCT
>JAILBH010000059.1 GCA_024681195.1 Treponema sp. | reverse complement strand
TTGTTTGCAATGCTTGGGCACTGCTTTCCTGTATGGTACGGTTTTAAAGGCGGCAAGGCTTTTATGACAGGCTTTGGAACAATCTGGTTTGTAGACTGGCGTATGGCGCTCATTGCAATGGTTTTGTTCCTTATTCTTCTCTTGGTCATAAAATATATGTCTGTTGCTTCGTGCATATCTTCTGTTGCATGTCCTGTATTGCTTTGTTTTTTTGGGACAGAAAGTATTGCCGTTCTGATTATTTCTGCTCTTTCTGCTCTGCTTGTTGTGTTCAGGCATAAAGAAAATTTTAAAAATCTTAGGAATGGAACAGAGACAAAATTTACTTTGAAAAAGTAGGATTTTTGTTTTGAATGTAGGAATTGTCCACGCCAATCTGATTGCGGTATTTGTTAACAGTGCGGCGCGAGATTTTTATTCCCTGGTTGTTGAGCTGGTCTGTTAGTGCCTGGTCTGAAAGCGGAGAGGGTGAAGCGGTTACAAGTTCTGCAATAAGAGTTTTGATTTTTTCTGCGGAGGCGCTGCTGCCTTCTGTGGTTTTTACTCCCGAAACAAAAAAGAACTCTGATGGGAAAAGGCCCCATTCTGTCTGAATATATTTGTTTGATTTTTTTCCCGACATTCTGGAAACTGTTGACTCATGAATTTTAAGCCGGGCTGCAATCTGGCGGCGTGTAAGTGGTAAAAGATTTCCCGGGCCGTGCAGAAAAAAATCTTTTTGTGCAGCAACAATTGCGCAGCCTTGAAGAGCCAGTGTAGATTCTCTGTACTGCAGCTGTTGTAAAAAGACTTGTGCTTGTTGAACAAGCGTTTTGTCAAAGTTTATGTTTGCAGCAAGGCGAACCTGTGGCAGTTCTCCGTCGGCGTATTTTATCTGAAAGTGGCAGCTGCTGTCTCCGGCTACAATTCCGTTTTCAAAGCTGTCGGAGGGGATTGAGCCAGGCACACGTTCAACAGTAAGCACTACATCCGGGCGAAAGAAGTCTGCTTTTGAAGTATCAGAAATATATTCTCCTGCAGGGCGCGGGTTTAAGGTCAGAATATATTTAACTGCTTCTTCTGCGGCGTCTTCGTCAAGAAGAATTTTATCAATTGGCAATTCCGGGGCAAATTTTTTTGAATGCCAGGTTTTTTGATATTCAAAAACTTTTTTTATAACGCGTTCCGGTTGTGGCGGCGACAAAAGCTCCAGATGCCCGTCCAGAATAAAAAGTGCAAGTGGTGGTGCGTCTCCAGCAATTCGTGCCTGAATAAAAAGGCTTTCTTCAAGAGTACGGCAGCAGGTTCCAATTGGGTCCATGCGCTGCACCCGGTCCAGACACCGCTCAAGCATTTTTTTATTTTGAGCAGGTCGGCTTTTATCAAGCAGGGTTTCAGGAGCAAGACTTGAACCGTAGCAGCCGTTTTCGTCAAGATTGTAAATGAGCTTTTGACATAGTTCGTATTCGTCGCGCGGGATTTTCATAAGATCCAGCTGGGTCATAAGATGCTGTTGAAGCGTTTCCCCACGGTCTGCCTGTGCTTCAAGTGCACGCTGGTTTGCATCTGCTGCTTCTGAGCCTGTGGCAGAACTCGAAAATGAATATTCTTTTTGTATCTGCCCGGATTTTTTTTCTGAGCCGGCAACAATTTCAAGTGCAGGGTTTTCTTCAACAGCCTTAAAAATTTCTTCTCGCAAATCACGGGTGTTCATTGCCAGGTATTTTAATGCCTGAATCTGCACCTGAGACATTTTTTGAATTTGTTTCTGGCTTTGAGTCTGCCGTTGAACTAAGTCGCTCATTGTTATGTATTATAACATAACGGTTGAGTCTTTTGCACCCTTACCAAGAATGAATGTTCCTTTTTTACCGTCTGTAGAAACTTCGTATTTTCCTTTAAAGCCTTCTACTGTGATGTAACCTTGAGCGTCGGTTGTTGCGTCAAGCTCGGTGTGCCATTCTTCTTTTATAAGATGATGCAGTGTGTTGTAAGAAGGCTTGAGCGAACCGTCCTTGCGGATTACGCCGCTTGGTGCATTGAGCCAGGCGCCGTCGCCAAAATCCCAGTTTGTAATTGCGGTAACCAGCGGATGGTTTTCAAAAAGATTCCGGTACATTCTTTCGAGGCTTTCTGCCTGCTTCTGTTCAAACTCTGGAGTTGCAGCATCGTCTTCGTAATGTGCATCCTGAAGGTCATCAAGAGAAGGATCAACAAGAGGGCCTGCAACAATTGTGTTTTCTGTAAAATGAATAGGGAGACCAAAGTGTTCAAAGCGGCTAAGGATTTCTTCAGTTTTTTCAAGCGACCATACACCCTGATGCTGATGCGACTGAAGCCCGATTGTCTTGATTGGAACTCCCGCGTTCAAACAGCCGTCAATAAGGATTTCGTAATTTGAAGAAAGATTAAAATCATTAATAAGGAAGATTCCGTCCGGGTTAGTTTCCTGGGCAGCATTAAAAACCTTTTTTACAAGTCCTACCCGGCCAAGCTCCTTACAGATACGTGTAATGGCGTTGTCGTATTTATTGTAAATAGGCATGATTACAACCTCGTTGATTACATCCCACATATCAATTACACCTTTAAAATTTCCTACATCACGATGAATACGTGCCAGCTGTTTTTCAAGGATTGTCTTGTTGTCGTAATTCATGAGCCAAGGAGCACAGCCTGTATGCCAGCAAAGAGGGTGACCTTTTACAGTTACGTCTTTGCTCTTTAGAAATTTTGCTGCAGCCATGAGCTGCTGGGTATGAGGGGACCCTTCTTCCGGTTCATAACCGCCCCAGTAAAAAGGAAGTGTTCCATAATTAAAAAGTCCCAGCCACTTTTGCATGCGGTCTTCCAGGCGGGCATGGTAGGCAGCCAGTTCTTCGCCTTCCATGGGTTTTACTTTATTCAGGCTTCCGTTACCGTTGTGAACTTCGGGTCCGTTTGTATAGGGCAGGGTTTCAAAGGCACCGCAGCCAAATAAAAATTCGTGATTAATCTGATTTATGTGAACCTTTGTGTTTGCTACAGGCTTTCCGTCTGCACTCAAAATCTGAATTTTTGCACTGTCTTTTCTGTGATTTAAACTCATAATTGTACCTCTTTTTGGTTTTCTTGAGGTTAATTATAAATCAAATCGCAGGGATTTATATAATGAGGATTTATAATAATTGTATGAATTTTAGAGAATACCCACTACAAGCCCAAGAATCACGAGCAGCACTACATTGTACACCGTAAACACCCCAAAATATTTTTTGCCTTCCGGAGTTTGTGCTTCATCGGAGTTGTTGTAAATCTTAAATGAAATAACGCTTGCCATAGATGCAATGAGGGTTCCAAGACCACCCACGTTTACACCAAGCAGGAGCATGTCGCCGTTAGCAGTAAATCCGCTTAAGAGCAAAGCCGCCGGAACATTGCTTATGACCTGGCTTGTAAGGATTCCTGTGATGTAAGTTTTGAGTGGAGTAGAAAGCATGGAGTTTATAAAATTGCAGAAAGACGGCACAGTCGAAAGTGTTTTTGTAAAAATAAAAAATCCTACAAATGTAAGAAGCAGGCTGTAATCAACTTTTTTGAAAAGCCGGAAGTTGCATATCAGCATGATGACAACAGTTACACCAAGCATAATCAGATAATTCACAAAATGAAAAACCGTGAGCAGGCAGAGAATAAAATCTGCAATGTAGAGGATGGTGCGGAAATCAAAAGTGATGAACGAAACTTGAGTTTGCAGAATGTTGTGATCGAGTTTACCTGAGGCGGGGCTTGCTAAGGCGTCGGTTGTTGAGTTTCCATGCGGCTTACGTGTAATAATCAGAATCATCACACAAAGAATAAAAAGCGAAGGAACAGCAATACGAGCAGTAAGTGCAAAAAACTCCCCTGCAGAAAATCCGTAATAAGAAAAAAGATACAGGTTCTGGGGGTTTCCCATTGGCGTAATGCACGAACCAAGATTTGCCGCCAGAGTTTCAAGAACAACAAGCTTAAGGCACGGTAACCCGATTCTCGTAAAAATCAAAATTGTAATCGGAACAAATGTGAGCAGGGCAACATCGTTTGTAACAAACATGGAGCTAAAGAAGACCAGCAGTGTCATCAAAAAATAAAGGGAACGCTGAGTCTTGCAAAGTCTAAGCAGACGGGCTGCAATTACATTCAAAAAGTTCTGGCTCTGAAATGCCTTGATTACTATCATAAGTGAAAATAAAATTGCAAGGGTTCGGAAATCTATAGCCTGTAAACAAAGCGAAGGTGCAGGTCTTATAATTACCACAGAAAAAACTGCCAGCAGTACAGCCGCAAAAAGAACCGGCTCACGTTTTATAAAAGAAATAAATCTGTTCATTTGAAAACTGATTATAGCATTTTTTTCTAAAAACGAAAACTTTCGCAGGCTTTCTGTATTGCCTTGTTGTGAGCCCATGGCACAAGCTTTGCAGAAAAGCCTGTAGAAGAAAAGAGATTTTCCGTGTTATCATAAAGGTCGGAATCAAACAAAAAATGAATATAAAATATTTTTCCATTCCCGAGTTTGAAAAAAATGGCAGGGTAAAAACTCTTTATACGACAGCCTGTGACACTGCCTGGAATTATGAAGACGCACATGCGCGTGAAAATTTTCTTGCGCTTGGACAGCAGCTTGGTATTACTCTTGCGGATATGGTCAAGTCAAAACAGACACACACGAATATTGTTAAAGTAGTGACCCTTGAAAATAGGGGCGACGGAATCCTGTGTCCAATAGATGAGGCAAATGCTTACGACGGGCTTATTACAAACGAAAAAAATCTTCTTTTGTGCACAGTTGAAGCAGATTGTGTTCCAGTGTATTTTTATGACCCTTTAAAAGAAGTTATAGCCATGGTTCACAGCGGATGGAAAGGAACTGTCAAAAAAATCTCGGAAGTTGCAATTAAAAGAATGAGTGATTCCTTTGGCTGCCGGCCGGAAAATCTTATTGTTGCAATTGGCCCGCACATCTGCAAAGACTGCTATGAAGTTGGTCAGGACGTCTTTGAAGAATTTGCCATGAGTTATGACACGCAGGAAATGGAAAAAATCTTTACACGAAAAAATCATGAAAAATTCCTGTTAAATCTGGAGCAGGCGGTACAGTTTACACTTATAAAAAACGGCATACCGGAAAAAAACATCTTTTCATCCGGCGTTTGTACGCTTCATTCTCAGATTGATGAATTCAATTTCTGCTCCTACAGAAGAACAAAATCCAGAACCCAGCGCATGCTTACCGCCATTATGATGGTTAAATAGGGACAGAATAATGGCAATTGCTATAGCATGAAAAGTTGAGGTTGCGTAACTACTACCAACCTTATATACTGACCTTATGAAAACATTAAAAGAACTTGGACTTAGAGTGCCGGAGATTTTGCTGCCGGCTAATACTGAATTGAATGAATGGTCTGTGATTGCGTGCGATCAGTACACACAGGATAAGGAATATTGGAAAAAGACAGAGGCTGCTGCAGGGAACGGGCCTTCTACGCTCAATTTGATTTTGCCGGAAGTTTATTTAAACTCGCCTGACAAGGCAGAACGCATTGCAAAAATCCGCCGGACAATGAAGGAATATTTAGGAGCCGGGAACGTGTTTGCTCCCCCTTTCAATGGCTTTGTTTACATAGAACGAAAGACCGCCTTTGGTCGTATGCGCCGGGGTCTTGTTGCTCAGATTGATCTTGAAACTTATGAATGGAAACCGTTCAGCAAGGCAAATATCCGCGCTACAGAAGCAACAATTGTAGACCGCATTCCACCACGCAAGGAGATTCGTAAGGGTGCGCCGCTGGAGCTTCCTCATATCATGCTCTTAGTAAACGATAAGGATGATTTACTGATTGGTGGTGCTCAGCGTATTACTGCAGGAGCCGGACGCGAGCCTTTGTATAAGGGCGACCTTATGTGTAACGGTGGTTCAATTACCGGCTGGGGACTTTATTCTGATTCTGATATTGCCTGTGTGACCGACGCACTCAACAAAATTGCCGATGCTAATACTGCCGCTGACGGTTCAACCTTCCTTTTTGCAGTAGGTGACGGAAACCATTCTCTTGCAACTGCCAAGGCTGTCTGGGATGAATACAAGGCAGAGCTTATTGCAGGAGGGGCTGGGGAAGCAGAACTTGCAGAAAATTCTGTCCGCTTTGCGCTTATTGAAGTTGTAAATATTTATGATAAGGGACTTACCTTTGAGCCTATTCACCGCGTTATTTTTAATGTTGATGCTGGTGCTTTGATAAAGGCTTTGTCTGATGCTCTTGGGGGAACTGCCAGTGAAGTTGCAGGGCAGAAAGAACTTGAAGAAGCAGTTCGTGCTTCCAGTGCAGATTTTGGTTTTGATTATATTGATGAAGGAGGGGCACAGAAGTTTGTGTTGCTGCGTACTCCGATAAAAGAGCTTGCTGTTTCTCGACTTCAGCCGGAAATTGATAAATTTTTGAAGGAAGTTGGAACTGGTGCTGCGGGTGGTGCCGCTCCGGAAATCGACTACATCCACGGAACCGAAGAAGTTCTTGGTCTTGGCAAAAAGCCTGGTGCAGTTGGAATCCTCCTGCCGCCGATTGCAAAGGACAGCTTCTTTGAAACAATCAACGGCCGAGGTCCTCTCCCGCGAAAATCCTTTTCAATGGGCGAAGCCGACGAGAAAAGATTTTATCTGGAATGCAGAAAGCTATTTGGCTAGTTAGTGTTTTTGATTGGTGCAGAGGCATGCTTTACCTATGATATATCTCCGTTTATTTTCACAGGATCCGGTCACAATTTTTATGGCAGTGCTGGTACTGGCATTTGTGGTGGGGCTTTGTTTTGCAAGAAAGGCTCTTGGAAAAACGCGCCGCGGTAAAATTATCTGGAGAGCTCTTTGTTTTGTGCCTCTGGCAGCATGCGTAATTCATTTTGTCTGCTGCAGGTTTGTAGGAAGCAGCTGGTATACACGACATATTTACGGGGCGTTTTATCTTGCGGCGCTGGTAACGGCATTTTTCCCTCTTTTTGATTTATGGAAAATCCCTGCAAAAGTTTTTTCAATCATTCTGCCGGTTGGCGCAGTAGTGGCTTTTCTTTATACAATTGTTTATCCAATGCCATTTAATTCCGGGCTCAGAAATTATACAAAGCAGTCGTATACTCAAGGGTTTGTGTCGCTCACAAAGGATCTGGAAAAGTATTATTCACTCAAGGACTGGAAAAAGACCGAC
>JAILBH010000057.1 GCA_024681195.1 Treponema sp. | reverse complement strand
GGCATTGTTCTTGGAGAATGCTTTAAGAAAGCACTCGGGGAGTGTGCAGGAATCTACCGTGCAGGCTTTTTTATCTATCCAATGGATGAGTCTCTTGTACAGGCAGCAGTTGATTTTGGCGGCCGCCCATACCTTGTAAACGACGCTAAGCTCACAGGCATTCCTCTTGTTTCTATTGGAGATGACGGAAAAGAAGCTTCATTCCAGACAGACTGCTTTGAAGACTTTTGGCAGGGCTTTGTAAACGCTGCTCAGTGCAACTTACACATAGATACAATTCGTGGCCGCAGTGATCACCACAAAATTGAAGCAGCTTTTAAGGCTGTTAGTCGTGCAATCCGCGAAGCTGTAAGCATTGACGAACGCCGTGGTGGTGCAATTCCGTCTACAAAAGGCGTTTTGGTTTAGAGGCACGTGTGGACGATATTATAATCTATACAGACGGCGGATGCTCCGGTAACCCTGGCCCTGGCGGCTGGGGTATTGTTGTTATTGCAGATGGAGCTGTAAAAACCTTAAGTGGTGGCGAAGCTATGACAACCAACAACAAAATGGAGCTTAGTGCTGCAATTGCCGCTCTTTCTGTAGTAAAAAATACTCCGGCTTTTGCGGGGCGACACGTTGTTGTAAATATAGACAGTCAGTACGTTAAGAATGGAATTACGCAGTGGATTCATTCCTGGAAGGCTAAAGGCTGGAAAACCGCGGACAAAAAACCGGTAAAGAATCAGGAGCTGTGGATGCAGCTGGATGAGCTTAATGCAGCGCTTGACGTTAGCTGGAACTGGGTAAAAGGCCACGCCGGCATTGAATACAACGAGCTTTGCGACAGTCTCTGCCAGAAAGAAATCCATAAATTTAAATAAAATTCAAAAAAATCCCCAAATTTTTGTAACAACCCCCATTTTTTTTCTAATACTATAGTATGAGAAAAAATCCTTTTATTTTATTGCTTTTATGGCATTCAGTAATTTGTATTGCGGTGTATTTTCTTATACCGCAGAGTCTGGTTTCGTGCTCTGTTTATGACAGCTTTGCCGATTCAGAACACGAAAGAGTTGAATTCGTATTACCACAATGGCCCGACGAACTTCCCGAATTGCTTTACTGGCAGGTAGAAATGCTGTCTGCAAAAGGAAAGGTAGTTCAAAACCTGGAAGCAGCTTCCGGAAAAAACAGCTTTGTATACAAGGTTGGCAGGAACGAGCTTTTGAGTGTATGTGCTGCTCCTGTTACTGCAGCTGGTTCCGGACTTTCCGGTCAAGTCTGCTTTTTTAAATGTGCAGGAACCATTTATCCGGCTGGTTGTAAGGAGCTTAAGCGTAGAAAGAGCAGGGCAGAGCTTACCTGGTGCGGCGGATATGCTGCGAGCCTTTTACAAACGCTTATAAAAGGAAGTGATGACTTTGGAACGGAATCCAAAGACACCTATCTTGCCTCATTTAATTGGGAACGCCTCCTTTCTGTATTAGAAACCCGTAGCCAGGAAGAAAGCTCCGTCTTTTTTAATCCCTGGCTTTTGGACACACAATCTGTACTCGAAGGCATAGCCTATCACAGTTTTAATGCAAATAAGCTCAAAATGACCGGTGTTTTTAATGCTCCGATGGAATTTAAGCTTTTTTCATCCTATGTTCCCGAAAACGTGCGTTGTCTTGCTGTAGAAACTCTTGGAAATGTAACGCTTCGGAAAAAACAAGCAACACTTTTTGCTCTTAGCGGCAGCCAGGGCTTAATAATTTATGGAAGTTCCGAAAAAAATATATCACTTGAGGTTATTTCTATGCCGATATTTTAAAGAGCGCTATGAAAAAATTTATAACTGCTGCCCTTCTTTGTGCTGCCGTAATTACCATGTGTGTTTTTACCGGCTGCAAGGGAAAATCAAAGAAGACGGCGGATCAATCTACAAAAATTCTCGATGTTCAGGATCAGTCTGACCACGTGTGGTACTATTTTACCCAGGATGGTTTTGCACAAACCGATTTACCCGAAAATTCGCCGCTTTTCGGCTCGCTGCCTTATACAGAAGCAGTGCGGATTTCTTCTGCGGGTAACGCGGTAAATGCCAATGATGAAACTGGAAATAAGGCTTATGCCCTGGTGAACAGACTTGGGGTTTTGTGTTTTGAAGGAGAAAAAATCTCTCTTGCAAAAGATATTTCTGTGTTTTCTGAGCGTACTGCCGCAAATCTGGTTTTTGTAAACGATACACCGGTTTTTTCTGTTTATAAAAGCGCATTCTTTAACGGAACCATAGACTCTGATGCCTATAAAAAAAATTCCGGCAGTCATTATTTTTTAATTCAGTTTGATGATAAGTCAAAAATTTCTTATCCTATAATAAACGGCTCAAATATTTTTGATGCAGCCGACTATAATGTAGACAATTCCTATGAAGTAACAGATTATTTTTGGGATGGAAAAACCTGGTACTGCAGTCTTAAGAGTCTGCCCGATTCAGAAGGAAAAACCAGTTTTTCTTATTTAAAGTTCCAGCCGGCAGCCCCGTTGCTTTCAATTTCGCCGGTAACTGCTTCAAATCTTATTACGGTAAAAGAATCAAATGTAAATGAATTCCGTAATGCAATGCACATAATGGATTATTCAATTGCACCTGAACGAATCAGAAAAATGCTTAAGGGCTTTTCGGATGAAATAGTTTTTAATCTTGAAGTAAAATCGGCAGGTGGAACTTCTCCAAGGCTTTATGAAAATATTCCGCCGGCAGCAACAGGAAAAGAGCTTAGTGCAAAAGCAATAATTTCTCAAAGCTGGAGTGCAGCCCTTTTTGAAGACGGAACCTTGTTTATAGAAGGAGCTCTCCCGGGTAAGCACATTCTTAGAGGTGGAAAACCTGTTGCAATAAGACTTCCAAAGCTTTCAGAAGGTTATGTATATTCAGATTTTGTAATCAGCGGAACAACCCTTTATGCAGCCTGGGAACAAACCGACTTTTACAAAATTATCCGCAGCGGTTTCTTAAGTGTAGACCTTGATTCCACACTCTACAGTATAATAAGATAAGGTAATGAAAAGACTATTTCTTTTAGCAGTTATTTTTATTTTCTCAACAGCCGGCATTTTTGCTCAGGAGGAAGATTTAACTCCGGAATCAGAAAAGGATTATGTTGATGATAAGAACATGACTGTAACAGAAGTAGAAGAGCTTATTCAATCCCAGGGCTTAATTTATCACCTGGACTTTGTTATGGGAATTCAGCCGCTGATTACCATAAATACTCATACTAAGAATTCTACGGGCAAGTTTATAAGTGCTCCTTCTCCCATAGAGGTTCCTTTTTATATAGGTCTTTCGGTCCCAAACTATACGGCAATTTCTTTTCAGCCTACGTTAAGATTTTTTCCAACCTTTAATCTGGTTTATGGAGATATGGTGCTGCCTG
Source organism: Treponema sp. (assembly GCA_024681195.1). Taxonomy (GTDB): domain Bacteria; phylum Spirochaetota; class Spirochaetia; order Treponematales; family Treponemataceae; genus Treponema_D. The sequence continues at coordinate 7,793 of JAILBH010000057.1, read as the reverse complement.
CCGAGGTAGAAAACCGCACAAGTCTTACGCTTTCATTTTTGCTGAATCTGCCGGTTGTCTTTAAAATTAACTTTCATGATAAGAATAGTATAAGTGTTTTTGGGGGGCTTGCAGGACTTTTCCGTTTTGCAACTACTCCGTTTAATGTAAAGGGCTCAGAGCCTGGTTATACCGGAACTGTCAAAACAGATATTGATTATATGAACAAATGGTTTTATAAAAAGCTGCGATTTCTTTATCTTTCTACAGGAGTTGACTGGCTTTTCTATTATGGAACTACAAAATACGGACCGGAATTTTCAATCTTCTTCCCAATTTCTACAATTACCGACAAAACCCTGGATGGTTTGATGATTGGGGTTGGTATAAAAGTAGAATTTTAATGTCTTTGAACCTGTTCAAGGCCGCGCTTAAACTGTGGAATTCTTGCGCAGGTAATTGTATCTATTCCAGATCTGTCTCCACGCTGCAAAAAGTGATAGGCAACTCCTGCAATCATGGCACCATTGTCTCCACAAAGCTTGAGTGGTGGAAAGATGCAGTTAAGGTCTGTCCGTTCGGCAAGCATGGCCCGCAGACGGGAATTGGCTGCAACACCGCCACCACATACAACTGTTTTGAGTCCTGTGTCATCGGCAGCACGCAAAAGCTTTCCCACTAAAGATTTTACTGCTGTTTCCTGAAAGGCAGCGCACATGTTTTCGACTGAGTGTTCGTAACCTGGCTGCCAGAATAAATCACACTGATGGATTACGGCTGTTTTGAGTCCCGAAAAAGAAACATCATAACGATGGGTTTCTTCATCAAGCTTTGGAATTGGAAATTTTGCTGCAGCCGGATCTCCCTTTTTGGCAAGATTATCAATTATTACGCCACCAGGGTAACCAAGTCCGTAGAACTTTGCTACTTTATCAAAGGCTTCTCCCACCGAATCATCAACTGTGGTACCAAGAATTTCAAGATCGTCAAAATTGTTTACCTTGCAGATAATGCTGTGACCGCCGCTTACCAGAAGTCCGAGGAACGGATATTCAACGGGGGTCTGAAGCTGGGCAGCATAAAGATGACCTAGCATGTGGTTTATTGCAATAAAAGGTTTGTTGGTTGCCCAGGCGAGCGTCTTTCCGAATGTAAAGCCTACAAGAAGGGAACCCATAAGGCCCGGACGGTTTGTGGCAGCAATTGCATCAACATCATCAAGGGTGAGCGAAGCTTCTTTGAGCGCCTGATTTACTACAGGTAAAATCCATTCTGCATGTTTGCGGCTGGCAATTTCGGGAACAACACCCTTATATATTTCGTGAAAAGGAATCTGTGTTGCAACTACATTACTAAGAATTGTTTTGCCGTCTTCTACAATGGCACAGGCGGTTTCATCACAGCTGCTTTCTATACCTAATACCTTCATGGTTTCTCCAAGTTTTTTGTGTTAATTCTTCCTTGCCTTACTTGCACTTACCGTGCTGAATGTATAGCCCAGTTCTTTTAGTTCGGGATAAGCTTCGTTCAAAAGCGCTGGAAGGAAGTCTGCACTCCAGATGTGTCCTATCATTATAACGCTTCCGTTTTTATTGGCAAGAGCAAGGCCTTTTTTAAGTTCCGAAAGTGCGTTTTCGCGGGTTTTTTCGTTGTCTAAAAATATATTACGTTCAAAGTACGTATAGCCCAGTTCCTTTGCAACATAAGGAACCTGAGTATCTACATTTGTGCGGCTGTCTAAAAAATAAATTCCGTTTTCGCTTGCCATTTGAAGAATAACGGCCATTTTTTCGGCATCGGCTGTGATTCCTGAACCTTCGTGATTGTTCATACCGGCAATTGGTGCTATCTGATTAATGTTTACAAAAAGCTGGGCAATTATCTGGTCGTCTGTCATATCCGGAGTGATTGCGCCCGGTCCCGGATTGATTGAGTTATTAATTGACTGCATTGGCTGGTGAAGAATAAGCTCATTGCCGGAGTTTCGTACCATATTTGCCGCGTCTACGCTGTGAGTAATCTGCGGAAGAACAGCAACTGTAATTGGAAAGGGCAGTGCAAGGAATTTTTTAAGATGTTCAATATTTTGACCGCCGTCATCAAAAACAAAACAAAGCTGTGCGTGATTTTTTGCCTTTTCAAAATTAAACTTTTTACTGCTTTGATCGGGCTTTTGTGTCTGTTCTGGTTTTGAAGGGGCTTGAGGTTTTTGTTCCGGTTCCGGTTTTGGCGCAGGAGTTGCAGCCGGAGCCTGTGTTGCAGCCGGAGCCTGTGTTGCAGCCGGCTTTTTAGTTTCTTCTTTTTCGAACCGTTCCGTTATGGAAGAAGCTTCCGTCTGGGACTTTGTAGTAGAATTTTTAGAAAGTGTAGAAACCAGCAGCAAAACAAGACAGATTACAATCACGCTAAGACATAAAATTATTGCCTTATATGGAGGTATGTAGACCTTATTCGATTTTGAGCGAGAGGTTCTTTTGCGTGTAGAGGTTGTCCGTTTTTTTGTACTAGAGGCTTTTGTACGTCTGGTGGCACACATAGGTATATTATACCTATAATTTATTGTAAGTTACAATTGCATTTTCATTTAAATCAGAAATTTCAAGGGTGTCATCAATTAAATTCCATTTGACAATTTGTTTTTCGGCACCATATCTGCTGTCAATTTGTGCATATTCCTTTGCAGAATAAGTTGTAGAATTATTTACTTCAACAGTCTGGCTTAACAATTCAAGATAATCAGTATCTACCGAAAAAGTTCCGTGAATAAGGATGGAATTTTCCAGCTGAGCAGTAAGTTCATCTTCAAGACCCAAAGCGTTATCTGTAAGTCTTAACTCTTCAACAGTAGAAGAAACTTTCATTGAATAAACCTGGTTTTCCGAAAAAGACATAACATTTGAAGAAAGAATATCTGCCTTTCCATAATATTTTTGATTTTCGGTGTCTGGATCTGTATATAATTCAACTGTTGCCCTTGTGTTGAGCGCCCATTCTCCATAGAACATTTGTTCCAGTTCTTTGTTATTTGTTACCTGTGTTATTTTATTTTTAGTACAGCTTGTGTTCAGACAGGTAAGGATTAATGCAAATAATAATCCAGATGCGATTGTTTTTATTTTATTGTGGTTCATTGTATTAAAACTCCAAGCTCGTATAATTTCTGGCTAAAGCTTTCAGACATAAAAACCTGAGTCTGGTTATCGAGCGAAAGACCAATTTTTGCTTCTGAAGGATTTGCAACCATAGAAGCAAGACCTTCTTTCGAAATCTTAGCAGAAAATCTAACTTCAAGATCTTTGTTCTTATCAAGGTCTTTGTATAAAATGGAAATATCGGTTGGAAGAATTTTTTCAAACTCCTTAGTCTGAAAAAAGAATTCTACTTTGTCTAATTGTGAAGAATACTGTTTTGGAATATGGATTGTATAATTAACAGTATTGTTATCTGTCAGTTCAAAATTTTCAATTATAACTGTTAAGTCAAAGCTTATTTCTCTGAGAACAAAATGCTTGTCATCAAGAAAAACCGGTCTTAAAAAAACAAGCTGACCGTTTTCTTTTGGTAATGTGTAAATATTTGTTTCTGTCGTTTTACACGAAACTATAGAAACAAGAATGAGAATAGAAATAAAATTTAACCGGATTAGTTTTTTAAGATTTTTCATTTTTGCAAAAAAAAAAGCACAAAGGGCAGGTTTAAATTATAAATTTATTCTTGCACAATGTGCTTTTCCTGTTATTTACTGATTATTCACCAGTAACAATAGTTGTGATTCTTGTGATGAAGACACCAGGAGAAACCTTTGAATCTACAGTAGAAATGCGTGTAATACCACCTTTCTTAGCTGCAGTCTGGATGCTCATGTCACAATCTCCAAGTGGAAGATATCCAAAGAGGTAAGAAGCTGTTGCTTCACCTACTTTGCTTCCTACTGGGTTAGAGGTTGCGCAAACTGGTGTAATTGTAGAACAGCTTGCAAGAAGAATCAAAGAGGCTACGAGAGCCAAAGCGAGTTTTTTCATAGAAACTCCTCCTTTTTTTAGATGTTATTCATTATATACTATCCTATATTGAATAGTCAAATTGTTTTATGCGCAGTTTTTGACATATTTTTGTAAATGTAGCATAATAAGGCAATTAATTTTTGGAGTTATATATGACAATTACATGTCTTGATCTGGAAGGGGTTCTTGTGCCCGAAATATGGATTGCGTTTGCAGATGCAGTTGGAATTCCTGAGCTGCGCCGTACAACACGTGATGAGCCTGATTATGATAAGCTTATGAAGTATAGAATTGCTATTCTTAAAGAGCATGGGCTTGGACTTAAAGAAATTCAGGAAACAATTGCCAAAATTGACCCTATGCCTGGTGCAAAAGAGTTTTTGGATGAGCTTCGTTCAATCGGGCAGGTAGTTATTTTGAGCGATACATTCAGCCAGTTTGCTACACCGCTTATGAAAAAGCTTGGATGGCCGGCAATTTTCTGTAATGAACTGATTGTAGGCGATAACGGAGAAATTACCGGTTACAAAATGCGCTGTCCTCAGAGCAAGCTTACTACTGTACGCGCTTTACAGTCATGCGGCTTTGAAACAATTGCTTCCGGTGACAGTTTTAACGACCTTGCAATGATTCAGGCTTCTAAAGCAGGCTTTTTGTTCCGTTCTACAGAAAAAATTATTAAAGAATATCCTCAGTATCCGGCTTTTACCGAATATTCTGAGCTTTTGGATGCTATTAAAAAGAATCTGTAACCTTTATGGCTTGCAGTTCGTTTTAAATACGAAATCTTTTTTAAGGAGTTTATTATGAAGAAGATTATTGCTATGGCTGTTACAGCCGTTCTTATGGTAAGTGCCCTTTCTGCACTTGATCTTGAATTTGGAGCACGCGGTATTTTAGGAAGGAATCTTAACTTGAACCAGGATTTCAAAACTAATTATGCTGCTGCAAAAAGCGACCAGTGTTTTGACTATGGTTTTGGTGTATATGGTAATTTTGCTTTGTTTGGAGGACTTGGTATTCAGGCAGAAGCAAATTATATTACAAGCCACGTAGATTTTAAGGCAAAGAAAGAAAACGAAGATTATAAAGCTGTTAAATATGATGTTCGAACTCTTGATCTTGCTCCTATGGCATGGCTCAACCTTGATTTGTGGAAGCTTACAGTAGGCTTTGGTCTTGGACCAAACTTTTCTATCCAGATTCCAGGTTTAAGCGATGTTAAGACAGCCAAGAAAGACCAGTTCAGAACAGGACTTATTGCCGGTGCCGACTTTAAGTTCTATTTTACAGATCATATGGGCTTAGTTCTTTCTGGCCGCTTTATTACAGAGTTCCAGAAAAAGGATGTGCCAATCCAGGTTGCCGGCTATGATTCCGGAGTCAAATACACAACCTTCGAAACCGGCCGAAAAACCCTCTACGGCGGCTTAGGTCTGGAATTTAAATTACTGTAACTACCCGGAAAGCTTTAGAAAGGTATATAATAACAACAAAAAAGCATAAAGAAGCACAATAAAGCATATACCAATTGAAAGCTCCTGTGCGTAGCAGAAAAAAGCTGACGACAACATCATCCCCGTTGGCGGCAGCTTTTCTTCTGCGTGAGCACAGGAGCTTTTTTTTGTTCCATCTTTATTGCTAAATTTCTCTTTTTTATATATTATATGCCTATTCTAAAGGGGTGCTGAAGCTGCCCGTTGGGCGCCAGGCTGAGATTATACCCTAATACCTGATCCGGGTAATGCCGGCGGAGGAAATCATTATGCGCAATAAATTTGCGAAAATCTTTCTTTTAACAATCACAACATTTTTGGTTTTGGGGATGCTCACAAGCGCCTCAAAAAAGAAGCTTGCCAGAACAAATGAAATTGTAGTTTACACTTACAATTCCTTTAGCGGTGAGTGGGGCGCAGGTCCAGAAATTGCACGTCTTTTTGAAGAAAAGACTGGCATTAAAGTAACCTATGCCGAAATCGGAGATAGCGGACAGATTTTGTCAAAGGCAATTCTTGAAAAGAAAAAGCCTGTAGCCGACGTTCTTGTTGGTCTTGATAACTATTCTGCACAAAAGGCTCTTAAAAGCGGTGTAATCACTGATTATAAACCGGAAGGAGCCGACACACTTATTCCTGCCGAATTGACAGAAAAGTTAAATGGAGCGGGCAGCAAAAAGCAGTACCTTACTCCATATGACTACAGTCACTTTGCATTCATCTTTAATACATTGAGCGGACTTCCGGCTCCAACCTGTCTTGAAGATTTGACCAAACCGGAATACGCAAAAAAAATCATCATCATGGATTCTAAGACAAGTACTCTTGGAGTTGGTTTTGAAGAATGGGTAAAGGCTGTTTACAAGGATAAAGCCGATGACTATCTTACACGAATCAAGCCTTCGCTGCTTACAGTTGCTCCTGGCTGGAGTGTAGGCTACGGAATGTTTACAGATGGAGAGGCTCCTTTGTGCTTTAGCTATACAACAAGTCCTGCCTATCATGTTGAGTATGATGAAGGAGATCAGTTTAAAGCTCTTGTATTTACCGATGGACATGTAATGCAGGTAGAAGGTGCAGCTGTTGTAAAGGGTGCTCCAAATCTGGAAGGTGCAAAGAAATTTATGGACTTCCTTATCAGCGACGAAGCACAAAATCTTATTCCGCTTACACAGTGGATGTTCCCTGCAAATAAGAATGTAGAGTTGCCTGCAAGTTATGCTGCTGCAGCTCCGGTACCAAAGACTATTGAGTAGAATCCTTTTTTACACATTATATACCGCACTTTTCTCTACCCTGATTGCATGCGTAATCGGGGTGGGGACTGCTTTTTTTACAGCACGTCGTTCGTTTGCGGGACGCAGGCTTTTGCTTGCAGCAGGAATTGTTCCTTTGTGTGTACCACCGCTCATAATTGCGCTTGGTTATGTAAGCTTTTTTGGTGTAAACGGAATTGTAAGTACCTTGCTTAAAAAGCTTGCAGCTGTGGCCGGCGGAAAGTTTGGTGGACTTACTTTTTTGTATACTACAGCCGGTGTAATAATTGCACAGGGATTTTATAACTTTCCGCTTGTTACAAGAATTGTAAATGATGCATGGGAACGACTGCCCCGCGAAAATGAAAATGCAGCCAGATTGCTTGGTGCCGGAGAAGCCCGTGTTTTTTTTACGGTGACGCTTCCGCAGCTTTCTGGTGCAATTGGTGCGGCCTGTATTCCTGTTTTTCTTTTCTGTTTTTTCAGCTTTATGATAGTGCTGCTCTTTTCTCCACCAGGAACTTCTACTCTTGAGGTTGAGCTTTATCATAGTGTTCGCACTACACTTGATATGGGAGATGGAGCTAAGCTTGCAGTAATAGAAACTGTTTGTGCGCTTGGAATTGTTTTTTTATACAGCTGGATAATCCGTAAAAATCAGGGTGGGGTAGAAGGGCTTTCGTTTGTGAATGCAAAAAAAATCCGTATAGGGAAAGTTCCGTTTGCAAGGACGGGGGCTCGAAGCTTTGAAGTTATATGCTTTGTTGTGCTTTTGATTCTGGTGCTTTTGTTTTTTGTAGGGCCTGGTATTGGGGTTTTAATCAGCGCGTTTACACAAAAAAAACAGAATGTAGAAACAATGAGTTTTGCTCAGTTTAAGACTTTATTTACAGCTGCAGCCTTTTGGAAGGCTTTACTTAATTCGATAATTACAGGACTTTGTACGGCAAGCTTGTGTTGTGTCCTTTCATTTATATATTCCGTTGTTATCCGCATGAAAAAGAAGCAGGGAGTTATTTTATTCCAGCTTATTCCTGTTTTACCGATGGCTGTTTCTT
>JAILBH010000029.1 GCA_024681195.1 Treponema sp. | reverse complement strand
GGTGTTGCAGCCAGCTCCGGACAGAACGGTGTTTCAATCAGCAAAATCAGAATTTTAAACTCATTAATCGAACATATGTCTGCAATCCGTAACGAGGTTCCTCAAACTGTAACCGATATTTCTCCGGAACGCGCAGACGCTTTAATTAAGAACTACTCACAGCAGCTGCAGCAGGCTTTACAAACTCCATATATCCTTTCCGGCGCACAGCCAATGGCAGGCGACTTGTTTTCATTCCATGCATAAATATGCAAAAAATATGAATAAAAATGCAAAATATTGACAATTCTATGCATTTTTACCATAATAACTACCATTATGAATAGATTGGCAGTTGAATTAAACGAGACCCTCAAGGGTTCGGTTGTAGACGCTCTCATGTCTGATCTGGGACGCCGTCTTTATTTTCCAAATGGTATTATTTCTCAGGGTGCAGAAGCTGCAAAGGATGCACATCTTGCAAACGGTACAATCGGTATGGCTGTTTCGGGCGGTACTCCGATTGAGCTTGAATCCTACAAAAAATCTATGCCGGACTTTAATCCACGCGAAACTGTAGCTTATGCAAAAACTGCCGGAAATCCGGATCTGCGCAAGGTCTGGAAAGAAAAAATCATAGAAAAAAATCCTTCTCTTGCCGGAAAAAATATTTCGCTTCCAATCCTTGTTCCAGGACTCACCGCTGTTCTTTCTTATGTGTCCGACATTTTTGTAGACGAAGATAAGCCTCTGCTTGCAGGCGACCCTTGCTGGGATAACTACGAACTTATCTGTTCTGCACGCCGTAACGCAGAGTTCCATCAGTTTAAGTGTTTTGATGGAAACGCATTCAATACAAAGGCTCTCGAAGAAGCAATGAAGGCAGACGCTGCAAAATATGGCTCTGTTCGTGTATTGCTCAACTTCCCTCAGAATCCAAGCGGTTACAGCCCTACAAAATCAGAAGCTAAAGAAATCTGCCGCATTGTAAAAGAAATTGCCCAAAGCGGAGCAAAGGTTCTGGTTCTCAGTGATGACGCTTACTTTGGACTCAACTACGAAGATGATATTGAACCACAGTCTCTTTTTGCTTACTTTGCCGATATGCACGAAAATATTCTTGCAATTAAGGCCGACGGTCCTACCAAAGAAGATTTTGCATGGGGCTTCCGTACAGGCTTTATTACTTTTGGTTCTAAGGGACTTACCGACGAACAGATTACAGCTCTTCAGGTTAAGTTTATGTCTGCAATCCGTTCTTCTGTTTCATGTTCTTCTACACCAAGCCAGGCTCTTGTACTTCATGCTCTTGCAGATCCTGCCCACAATGCTCAGAAGATTGAACTTCGTGCAATGCTCAAGCGCCGTTATGATGCAGTACGTAATTTTGTAAATACTCATACTTCTTCGGTTCTTACTCCGCTTCCATTCAACTCAGGCTACTTTATGAGCTTTAACGTAAAGACCGGAAACGCAGAAGATATCCGCAAAAAGCTGCTTGCCGAAAAGGGAATTGGTATTATTCAGATTGATGCCAATACTTTGCGCGTAGCTTTCTCCAGCATTGACGAAGAAAAGATTGATGAAGTTTATTCTGCCATATATAATGTAGCTGAGGCTATGTAACTGGTGAATAAAAAGTTCAGTATCAAATTAATTTCTACATTTCTTCTTGCTGCCGTCTCTGTCCTTATGTTTTCTTGTTCAGAGCCGGTAGAAAATCGTATTGTAATCTGGACTTCCTGTGCAGAATTTGCTCAGTATACAGAGCTTTTTAACAGCACACATCCCGACAGCAATGCGGTTATTGTTTATAAACAGAATCCGGCAGAAGACCTGCCTCCTGCAAAGGATGAACTCGCTCCGGATATTGTAATTGGTTCCTGGCTTCGCACCGACAAAACCAACAGACAGTTTAAATCTCTTGATTATCTTTTTGACCGCCAGATTATTTCTTCTTCAATGTTTTATACTCAGCTGCTCGAAGCCGGTAAGGTCAGAAAGACCCAGTATCTGCTGCCGGTAAGCTTTAATCTTCCAGCCCTCATTTTTGCCGATTCAAATAAAGAATATATTACCGAAAATTATACACTTTCGCTCAACCAGATTAAGGCAATCGCTCTTAATTATAATCAGCAGAATAATAAGGGTGTGTTCACAAGAATTGGTTTTATTCCTTCTGTGAATCAGGACTTTTTGTATCTTACAACTAAGCTTTACGGCGTAGATTTTCGTCAGGAAAAAAATCAGATTGTGTGGAGTGACCTTAGGCTCAGAAATACAGTTACCTTTGTAAAAGACTGGATTAATACAAACAACGGTTCTATTCAGGAAGAACAGGATTTTGCCTATAAGTATCTTTCTATGCCAGATTACCGCGCTGTTACTTCGGGACGAACCCTCCTTGCATATACAACCAGCAACAATATGTTTACAAGCATTAAGGCTCAGGAGCTTGATATTGATTACCGCTGGATTATTGGAGACGATTTTATTCCGATTGAAGATTCTTTTTCGATGATTGGAATTTATGATAAAGCCCGCAACGAACAGGGAGCAACAGAATTCCTTTCGTGGTTCTTTAATGCCCAGAATCAGCAGGAAATTCTTGAGCGTAAAATTAAAATGGGATTAAACAACGAAATGTTTGGAATTGCAGATGGTTTTTCTTCCCTCCGCGAAGTTACAGAACATGTTTTCCCAATTTATTATAATCAGCTGCTTACAAATCTTCCTCCGGCTCATCTTCTTGAGGTTCCGCAAAAGCTTCCTTCCCGCTGGGATTCTTATAAGTCTGTTGTAGTAGAGCCTTATCTTAGCAACGCAATTACAGATAACAGCAAGGCTTCTATAAAAGAATACGAAGCTGAATGGCGCAAAAAGGTATTCGATAACTGATGATAACATCATTGCAATGACACGGGTGTTGCATTATGTTATACTTTGTTTTATGGAAAAATACGTAGAACTAATAAAAAAATGTCGTGAAGAGTGTGCCAAACGTCTTGTTGGTCAGGAAGAGCTTATTAATGATATTCTTATGGCTCTTGTTGCAGATGGACATGTTCTTGTAGAAGGTGTTCCGGGGCTTGCAAAAACTCTTGCTGTAAAAACAGTTGCCCAGATTCTTGGTCTTGATTTTAAGCGAATACAGTTTACTCCGGATCTTTTGCCGGCCGATGTTACCGGTACTCTTGTTTATGAACAGAACAAGGGAACCTTTAGTGCGCGCAAGGGCCCTGTTTTTGCAAATGTAATTTTAGCTGATGAAATAAACCGTGCTCCTGCTAAGGTTCAGTCTGCCATGCTCGAAGCAATGGAAGAACGCCAGGTAACAATTGGTGAAGAAACCTATAAGCTGCCTTCTCCATTTTTTGTACTTGCAACTCAAAACCCTGTTGAGCAGGAAGGAACTTATAATCTTCCGGAAGCAGAGCTTGACCGCTTTTTGATGAAGCTTGTTGTAAACTATCCTGCTGCCGAAAACGAAAAGCTTATTGTAAAATCCTGCGGAAAAGCTCCAACGGTTCTGGTTCAGACTGTTCTTAAAGAAGACGAGCTTTTTGCAATGCGCCAGGCTGCAGATAAAATCAGCTGCGACGACAAGATTGTAGATTACATTGTAAATATTCTTAATGTTACCAGACCACTTCAGGCTTCTGCAGAAAAAAATCAGCACAGAATTGATGCAGCTCATCGTGATAACAAATCTAATGATATTACTCATTATATTCATTTTGGAGCTTCTCCTCGTGCCGGCATTGCTATGCTGCAATGTGCTAAGGTTCACGCACTTTTTGCAGGCCGTGACTTTGTTTTGCCGGAGGATGTTAAAGCTGTAGCAATGAACGTTCTTCGTCACAGGCTTGTGCTTTCTTATGAGGCTGCGGCCGACAATGTTACTCCAGATGAAATCATTGCACGTATTCTTGATTTTGTTCCGGCTCCGTAATTATGGGATATATCGATAGTGAATCGTTAGTCAAAAAAGCCTCTTTTCTACGCATTCAGGCTCAGTCTCTTGCCGAAGGAATGAAGAATGGAAATTTTCGTTCTCTTTACAGAGGGCAGGGAGTTGAGTTTTCCGGCGTTAGAGATTACATCCGCGGTGATGATGTGCGCTCCATTGACTGGAACGTAACAGCAAGAATGGGCCGCCCTTATGTTAAGATTTTTGAAGAAGACAGAGAGCTCCAGATTTTTATAGTAATGGATACTTCGGCTTCTATGTTTGTAGACTGCGGTTCAAGATATCCTGTTAAATATCAGGCTGCTGCAAATCTGGCGGCCCTAGTAGTTCTTGCGGCCGAAATGAACGGCTGTCCTGTTGGCGCTGTTTTTTTTGACGGAAAAATTCATTTTTCTTGTGTTCCGCAATCCGGTAAAGAACGAACAATGCTTTTGCTTACACATCTGGACAAGCTTCCAAAGCAAAGGGTAAACGGTTCTGTTCTTGGCAATGCTTTGATAGGTGCGTCTAACATTCTCAGGAAGCGTTCACTTGTTTTTGTAATTTCTGATTTTCGCAGTGCAGGCTGGGAAACTCCGCTCATCCAGCTGGCACAAAAAAATGATGTAATTGCGCTAAGACTTATGGATGAATTTGACAGAATGCTTCCGTCTCTTGGTTCAGTTACTTTTAAAGATTTGGAAAGCGATATAAAAATGGTGCTGCCAACCTCTTCGGTGCATTTTAGAGAAGAATGGAAAAATCGCAGTGAGGCAATTGCCTGGCGATGGAGAGAAACCTGTCTTAAACACGGAATTATGGCACAGCTGCTGAATGTTTCTGACGACCCGCTCCAGGTGCTTACACATATTTTTGGAGAGAAAAAATGATTTACGTTCAGACTTCTCAAACTGTTTTTCCAAAATCTGTGTATATTGGCGACAAGGCAGAACTTCGCTGTACCTTTAAGCATGGTTCAAATCTTCCCGCCGGAAAACTTTCGGTTTCTTCCTTTACTGATATTCCAAATTTTACTTTATATGATATAAGTTCAATCAGTCTTGTGGAGGCTGGACCCGACACCTGGAATCTTGTTTTGAGCTTTGTTCCGTGGCATACAGGAAGAATCAGCTTTCCTGATTTTGAACTTGAAGGCGTTGGTTTTATTCATTTTGAAGATGTCCAGGTTCTTTCGCTTGTTGAACAGGAAAAAATAGAAGAACTGCAAAGTTATTCGTCGCCGCTTGTGCTCCCCGGAACTGCTTATAAAATCTATGCTGCCCTTATTGCCTTTGTTGTTTTTTTGATTGTGTTTATAAGACTTATTGTAAAAAGGCGGGCAATCATTTTCTGGGCAAAGAATTTTAAACTCAAGCGCCGTTATTCTAAAAACCGCAGGGTTACGCTTAAACAGCTTAAATATTTATGCACACAGTATGTAGATGCCGATGCAAACTCAAGCCACCGTCACGAGCTTGATTCTGTACTTGCAACAGCAGCTCAAAGAATTATGCGAGAATATCTGGAAGTAAGGCTTGCCTATCCGTTTACAAAAAAACTTACTTCCGAACTTTATTCGGGTTTTGAAGAAGCAACAGGCGGCCTTGCAGATGAAAACCGAACCGCTGCTTTTGAAGATATTACCAGTGCATTTTTTAGAACAGACTATGTAAGGTTTTCGGAAGCCAAAGATGCAGTTTTTGCCCCCGGGGAATTTATGTCAATAATCAATAACCTTATAGATGATATTTATGTAATAGAGGAGGTCAAAAAGTAATGTTTGAGTTTCAAAACCCTGCCGCTTTTCTGCTGCTTTTACTTATTCCTCTTCTTTATCTATTAAGATATCTTAAGCTTTTTAAACCGCTTTCTTTTTCGATTGTTCTTGCAGACTGGGGTGGCAAAGCTTTTGTGTGGAACGGAAAAATCAGGCGTGTGGTTTCTGTTTTTGCAACCATATTAATTTATGCAGGCTTTCTTTTTTCTGTTCTTGCAATGTCGGATCCGGTAATTACAAAGCAGGAAAAGGTTTATACCTCTTTGGGCTGCGATATTGTTTTTGTTTTAGACAGCTCTCCTTCTATGGCAGCAAAGGATATGGGTGAAATGACCCGTCTGGATTCTGCAAAGGCTACAATTCAAAAACTGGCTCTTGCACATGATGGAACTCGTTTTGGATTAGTTGTTCTTGGAAGCGAAGCCAGTGTTTATGTTCCTCCAACTTCAGATCATTCAACCTTTATAAAGCGCGTGGACGAAGTAAGTGTTGGTATTCTTGGCAACGGCTCTGCAATAGGAGACGGTCTTAGTACAGCCGTATGTCATCTGGTTTCATCCGGAGCTCAGAAACGCACCATCATCCTTTTGACAGACGGAGAAAACAACGCAGGTCAGATTCATCCCGAAACCGCAGCAACTCTTGCAGCCGATAACGGAATTACAGTTTATGTTGTTGGAATTGGATCTAAAGGAACCGTCCCTCTTGAGTACATAGACCCAGCCACCGGAAAAGAATACACCGGCTATCTTGATTCCAATTTTAATTCGGCAGCGTTACGCAGAATTGCAGCTATAGGAAACGGCCGCTACTACGAGGTTGCCACCCTGAGCGAGTTTGAAAAAACTTTTGAAGCTGTAGCCAAGGCCGAAGAGGTCGTACAAAATTATACTTACCGCACCGTGACCCAAAGCTTTTATAAAACAATAATTTTTTGGGCAATGCTTCTTTTTGCGGCAGGCTGGTTTATAAAACGCATAATCCTCCGCGAAATGCTGAGCTTCCGTTATAAAAAAAGTCTGCTTATCCGTTCTGCTTTTTTAGGAGCTGCTTTTGTTATGCTCCTGCTTGCTCATGCAGATATTCACTGGGGAACTTATCTTATGCCGGTTCAGAAAAACAGGGCAGCCGTAAGCTTTGTTTATGATATTTCTAACTCCATGCTTGCAAAGGATTGTGAGGGTGGACTAACAAGACTTGATGCCGTGCGTGAATATTCAAAAAAACTTCTTTCCAGAATGAATGGGGTAAGTGCTTCGGTTGTGCTTGCAAAGGGAGATGGAATTTCTGTAATTCCACTTACTGATGATTATGTAATGATTGAATCGCTTTTAAATGTTATGTCTCCTTCTTTGATGACAGTGCCCGGTTCAAGTATTGGAAAAGGAATCATAAAGGCACGCGAAAGCTTTACAGATAATTATTCCAACATTGGGCGCATATGGGTTTTTACCGATGGAGAAGAAACTGACAATCATCTTAAGTCTGCGCTCAGTGAATGTATAAAAGCCGGAATAAGTGTTTCTATAATTGGTTTTGGAAGTGAAAATGAAAGTGAAGTACTTGCAGGTGACGGAAAAACAACTGTAAAAACCGCACTCCGTTCCAGCCGTGTACAAAACGCAATTGAAGATGCAAAAAAGAATCTTGGTTTTTATAAGAATCAGGTAGAAATTCAGTTTTTTAATTATTTGGACAGAGGTGCTGCTGTTAAGCTTTTGAATCAGACACACGCAAGTGAAAACCTTTTTGTTTCTTATGAAGCAAAGCCCGTTCCACGTTTTAAGCTCTTTCTTTTGCTGGGTGTTCTTTTCTTTAGCCTGAGCTTTATTTTTACAGAGTTTGATTTTGGGCTTGTTAAAAAGTCCGGCGCAGTTCTTACTGTAATTTTGTGCTTTAGTCTGTGCCTTACATTAACCGGCTGTTCCGATTCTACTGCCGACGTAATAAGAGGAACCTTTGCGTTCGGACAAAAACAGTATTCAAAAGCTGTGTCTTATTTTAATTCTGCCAAAGAAACTGCACAGGAAAACAATAAGGAACAGGAATTGGATTATATTCTTTATGATCTTGGAACCGCATATTCTCTGCTTGGAGAAGAAAGCGCCGCAATGGAAAAATATCTTTTAATAGCGGATTCTGCTCCGGCTGCGGTAAAGTACGGTGCATATTATAATGCCGGAATTATTGCCCACAAAAATGAAGATTATGAAAACGCAATTGAATATTTTAAAAAAGCACTCGAGGTAGACAGCACAAAGCTTGAGGCAAAAATAAATCTTGAGCTTTCGATTCAGAATGTAGAAGTAAATGTTAAGAACAGCACCAGTCAGGCAACTCCTTCTACAGATGAAACCCGTGACAACCGCGATATGGAAAAAGCCGTGTTTGAACGAATAAAGGAGAATGACCAGAAGCAATGGAAAAACAGCGAAACAAATTCTTCTCAGAGTCTTGCAGACGATTATTAATAAAGGGCCTGTTGATTGCAGCCTTCTTTTTGATTGCAGGAAGCACTTCTATTTTTGCCCAGATTCTCAATCCGGTTGAAGGTCAGAACTTTTATGTAAATGATGACATTAAGTTTGAAGTTCAAGTGCCAAAGGTTTTACCCGCTCAGATTGATGTAACACTTCCCGAAGAAATAGAAAATACAAGCTTTAAAACTTTGCGCAAGGTTGAATCAGAAGGCGGAACAAAAATAGAAATCTGGTATTCATTTTCCAAACCCGGAACTTATACTTTGCCGGCTCTTAATGTAAAAGTAAAAAATTCCCGCAAGCGTTATCCGTTTGGTCCTGTTGCCATTGCATATAATCCAAAGGACCTGGATCCTCAGTGTGTAATTCTTACCGATTACGGAAGAAATGCTTCGTTCACGGTTCATGCCGGAGAAAAAATAAAGTTTAAGCTTTGTCTTTGTTATGCTGTGCAGCTCATGCAGTTTTCGTGGGATATTCCTAAGGATTCGCTTTTTACTCAGGTAAGGACTTATGATTTTACAGAAATCAAACAGCGCGACAAGGTTGTTTCTGACGAACTTATTCCTGTAAGTGATTTTGAATGGACTCCGCTTGTGCCCGGTGTTATGACTTTTCCGTCGTTTAAGATAGTTGCAGTTTCTTACAGCGGACATAAGCTTGAAGTTCCGATGCCGGGAATTACAGTTACAGTTCTTAAGGAAAGGGGAGGCGCTTCTACTGCCGCGGACAATCTTTTTTCGGAGGCCTTTGATGCGGCTTTTCTGAACGAGCAGGAAAAAGAAGTTGTTGTCGTAACAGAACAGGATGCACAGGAAATTGCCCGGCTTAGAAAAAAAGAAAAAAGTTCTTTTTTGTTTTTGCATAAAAATCGAAAAGCACGTGCTGAATATGAAAAGAGTCTTTCTTTGCCTTATAACCAGAAAGAATTTGCTTTGATGTGGATTTTCCTTGCAGGTGCTTTTGTACTGGCCCTTGTTGTTTTGTTGATTATTGTAATTATAAAAAAGAATAGTCTTGGAGTAATAAGCGTTGGAATTATACTCATATGTTCTCTGATATTGTTTATTTATACTTTTGTACAGGGAAACAAAAATTATGCGGTAACCAGCGGAAGTGAAGTATTTTCTATTCCTGAGCCTGCAGCCAGTGCCAAGTCGGAGCTTCCGGCGGGAAGTCGTGTTCAGATTCTTTCTGAATCAGGAGACTGGTATTTTATTCGTTTTGGACAGACGGAGGGCTGGTGTCTTAAGGACGGAATTATTTTAATATGATCCAGGTTGCTCCGGTGCCGCCGTCTGCCTTGTTTTTTGGATGGCCGGAGGTGCCGCAGCGCTTGTCGCTTTCTATAAAACGGCGTACCAGTTCTCCAAGAACAGGATCTGTGTCGTGTGTATGAATTCCTTTTCCGTGAATAATCATTACTTTTCTTAAACCGCGTCTTTTGCAATCGGTAATAAAACCATCCAGTCGCTCCTGCGCTTCATCCTGATGCAAGCCATGTAAATCAAGATAGGCTTCGGGCTTCATGTTCAAAACATATTCCCTGTCCTGTTGTCTTGTACGTTCCTGCGTTTCTTCTGCAATTTTATCTTTGTCTACAGTGCCGTAGCGTCTGAGCCAGAGCTCCATTGGATTAATTTTGGGAGCCTGTGCATTAGCAGCAGCAATTTTTTCGTCTGCAGTCGGCGCGTTAGCCTTTTTATGCGAGCTTTGCGGCTGTTTTTTCTCCTGAGCAGCCTTTTTTTCCTGCCTTTTTATATCATCCCACTGCGCAAGGATATCACCCATGTTCATAGTGGAAAATTATAATGTATATTACCAAAAAAGAAAATAAAAGCAGTGTTATTTATAGGTTTTATGCGTTTTGTGACCGGGAGCCAAATTAAATATACTATGTAATACAAAATAAGAAAATTCTAATCCTAAATAACAACAAATTTACTTTCCTTTTTTTGTAATATATATTATTTTAAAATCATGACTGATTTTTACGAAATACTTGGTGTACCAAAAACCGCTTCTGCAGATGAGATAAAAAAGGCTTACAGAAAGCTTGCATTTAAATATCATCCGGATAAAAATCCTGGAGACAAAGCTGCAGAAGAAAAATTTAAACAGATAACTGCCGCATACGATATTCTGGGTGACGAAGAAAAACGCCGCCAGTATGATAATGGTTCATTTAATCCATTCCAGGAGTATGCTCAGTACCAGCAGAGAGGTCAGAACTATCAGGGTCAGTCATATCAAAATCCATTTGGAGAAGGTCAGGACTTCTGGAGCTGGTTTACGAATGCCTATGGTGCAGGCGCACAGCAGCAGGAGAATCAGGAAGCTCAGGGCTGGTATAATGGTTATGCTCAGGATTATGAGCAGGAAGAAGATCACAACTACAGTTACCGTTACACCTATAGCGAAAGCAAAGGCAGTGTCATAACAATGTTCTTACGTAATATAGTAAAACTTGGAGCAGGACTTTGGGCTTTCCGTTATTCCTTATTTATACTCCCAATTGGACCTATCCTGTGTATAGCTCTTATAGCCAGCGGTATAAAAGGCATTATCCGTTCTTTAAGATTGTTGTTCAGTCGGGGTTAAAAAAAATTGTCGGGTCAAGCCCGACAATGATACATTCTAAAGCTCACCTAAATAATACTTTTTCTTTCCACGACGGAAGATAATAACTTTTCCTTCCAGTGCAATATCTTTTTTGATAACTGCAGCTTCGTCATTAATAACTTCGCCGTTTACGCTGATTGCATTGTTTCTAATAAATTCACGAGCTTCGCGCTTAGAACTTGCCATACCGTTGTTTACAAGAATATCTACAAGCGGAGCGTCCTCGGTAAACTTAAAGGTTGGAACTCCCTTCATGCCGGTGAGGATATCTTTTACTGCAAGGCCTTTAAAGTCTCCTGCAAAAAGCTTTTCGCTAACCTGAACAGCATTGTCTGCTTCTTCCTTGCCGTGAAGATCTTTTACAATTTCCCAGGCAAGAGTTTTTTGGGCAATGCGTTTTTCAGGAGCAGCCATGTGCTGGGCATATACATCTTCAATCTGCTCTTTGCTAAGGAAAGTGAAAACCTTAAGATATTCCAAAACCTTAGAGTCATCAGAGTTTATGAGATACTGGTAGATTGCATAAGGAGCAGTTTTATCTTTATCCAGCCAGAGGGCGTTTCCTTCTGATTTACCAAACTTTTTGCCTGTTGCATCCAGAATAAGAGGCATTGTAAAGGCGTAAGCCTGACCGTCCAGCATCTTTTTAATAAGGTCTACACCGGTTGTGATGTTTCCCCACTGGTCAGAACCTGCAACCTGCATAAGGCATTTCTTTTCCTGGAAAAGGTGAACAAAGTCAAAGCCCTGCAAAATCATGTAAGAAAATTCTGCGTAGGTAATTCCTGTTTCAAGACGGCGGCGGATAATATCCTTATCCAGCATGTAGTTCAAGCTTATGTATTTACCAATATCGCGGAGGGTGTCAAGGAATGAGCGGCCCTTCCACCAGTCGTAGTTGTCTACAAGCTCGGCACCAGGAACAAGACGAGAAACCTGAGATCGGATTCCCTTGATATTATTGTTTACTGCTTCTTCGCTGATAATTTCGCGTTCTGCTGTAGGGCGAGGGTCTCCAATGCGGCCTGTAGCACCACCACAAAGCAAAATAGGATGATGACCTGCAAGAGCAAGACGCTTAGCCATACACAAAGAAGAATAATGACCGATATGAAGTGAATCTGCAGTAGGGTCTGTTCCCCAATAAAATGCAAAAGGAGCTCCGTCAAGTACCTTCTGTAAATCTGCCTCTTCTCCGGCTACATCTTTAATAAGTCCACGCCATTTTAAATCTTCGAATAAAGTCATAGAGTTGTTTCCTTTGTGTATGATTTTTTAGTAAAAAAAATTACTTCTGTCTGAAAATGATTCTTCCTTTATTTAAATCATACGGAGAAAGTGCCACTTTAACACTGTCGCCCGGTACGATTCTGATATAATGCTTGCGCATTTTTCCCGAAAGATGTGCGAGAATCACGTGTCCATTCTGTAATTCAACACGGAAGGTTGTGTTTGGAAGTGCTTCTTTTACTACGCCTTCTACTTCAATTGCTTCTTCTTTTGCCATACGGTTCCTTTTATTTTCCTTTTATAAAAAAAATGTGTAAAATGCAAAAAAAATGTTTGTCTTTTTAAGTTTTTGCATTTATATTAGTATATACAAAACAAATGAACTTGACAACATAGTTAAAAAATCAGGGGGAACATTATGGATCAAGCCTTCATCGAAAAAATGAAGAAAGAGCTTTTGAATCAACGAAAAACAATCTTAGAGTCCTTGGCAGGACAAAGTGATGATATGAGAGAGCTTGTAAAAACCGTTGAATCTGGAGATGAAGCCGACGTTGCAGCAGATGCAATTGACCGTACTTTGCTTACAGCTCTTGGTGCTCAGGATGCAAAAAGATTACAGCAGATTGATAACAGCCTGGATAGAATCTATCAGAATAAATATGGCCGTTGCATCAAGTGTGGAAAAGAAATTCCAAAGGGAAGACTTGAAGCTGTGCCTTGGGCTTTGATGTGTGTTAATTGCGCAAGTGCCGAAGAAAGAAAAAACAGATAGTCCGTCGTCACAATTTTATATGAACAATTTTTCCTTGGACAGGGTATGACAATTCATCATACCCTGCTTTTTTTGCACGATCAGCTGCAAAATCAAAAGCAAAATCCAATTTGTCTGCTTCATGGCAGTCAGAGCTTATACAAACTGGAACTCCCAGCTCTTTTAGATATTCAAGAAATTGTGCAGAAGGATAAACATCATTCATTGAGCCGCGTGCCATTGCACCTGTATTGATTTCTGCTATAACTCCAGCCTTAGCCACAGCCTTTGCAGTAAGCTTAAGCTGCTCCTTATACCAGCTTTCTTCTTCATCAAAAAAATGCAGGTCGCCGTTGCGCTTACGGATTAAATCCGGGTGAGCAAGAATTTCAAAGTTTCCTTTTTGCAGCAGCGCCCTTTCGGCTTCAAAATAATCACAGACAGCCTTTTTCCCGTCTATGCTGCCATCGCCTTTGGAATAAAGTTTAATCAGGTTTTCCTTTACAAATTCAGTTTTATGATCAACTGTATAAAAACCCTTGTCTGTATTTACAAAATGAACGGCGCCAATAAGATAATCCGGTTCAAACACCGCATAATTTTCTTTTGTGGGAATTGCAGAGCCATAAACAGAAGATTCAAAAAAATCTGCTTCAAACCCAAGCTGGAGCTTTATCTGCCCGCTGTATTTTTGTGCCAGACGCTTTACCTCTGCAGCATAAACTTTTACCTGGTCTGCCGGTATGTGCCACAAAGAATCAAAAGGAAGGTAAAATTTTGGATCCATAGGGTAAAAACAGTGGCTCGAAAATCCAAGTACAGTAAAACCGGAATTAATAGCACTAAGCACCATTTCTTCTACCGTGTTTTTTCCATCACAGAAGCTTGTATGAGTATGAAGGTTAATTTTTTCTTTAGTCATAATTAAAAGTCGCCCTTAAGCAGAGCCAGAGATTTTTGAACAAGCACCTGAGGCTTCTGTGGCTTAACGATATAGCTTTTTGCACCTGAGCTTAAGATTTTTACAACCCAGTCTCGCTGAAGACTCTGTGTATAAACAATTACAGGTGGTGAGTCAAAGCGGTTTTTGAGGGCATTCAAAATATTAAGTCCCATATTATCTACAAGAATTACGTCCAGAATAACAAGATTGTATTTTTCTGGAGCATAGGAATCCAAAAAGGCCTGACCATTCTGGAATACAGAGCAGTTTGCGCCGTATGATTCAAATGCAGCCTTGGACATGGCAAGCGATTTTATATCACTATCAATAATTGCAATGTTAAGAACGGTTCCGTCATTTTCTTTAAGTGCTGTAGGATCCGAGTTTGTATCCGAGAAGAAGCGGGTTTCTACCGAACTTGAGTCCTCATCAACATAAGAAGAGGTAAGAATGCGGTCGGTAATAAGATCCGAAACGCTCGAAGTGATTGTTGTATCAATAAGAGAGTTCAATACCTTTGGAAGATTGTTGGACATTTCAATTCCGCTGTAGGCTTCATGACCGGCAAGGAAATCCTTAAGGAACGGACTTAACGAAAGAATCTTTACATATTTATTATGAACCTTTGGACAGGCAAGAATATTATCAAGAAGGAATTCCAGATTGTAGCCGTCAACAAAGGTAAGCTCCAGGTTTGTAAGCATAACAAGTATTTTTGGAGAATCAATTTCTTCGGTTTCGATCATCTCGGTAAGCTTATACTGGAGAAGGGCAATTTTTTCGCGGTTAAGACCAACTGCAAGCTCAATAAAGATAATGCTGTTGTTGCGGTGCAAATCAAGAACGCTTGGAGTTGTATCCATTGAAAGAGGGTTATGAAGTACGTGCCCAATTGCTTCAAAGAAAACGTCAAACTGAATAGGTTTTGCAAAATATTTGATTACACCGTATTTTGCAAGCGAGGCAATACTGCTTTTTTCGGCAGTTGGACCCGTTATAATTACAGGAATGCTTGCTGTATTAGGATCATTAATCTTTTTTTCAAGGAAGGCCATTTCTTCAACACGGTCTTCACTCATATCAAGAATAATCAGATTCGGCAGCAGCGTAATCATCTTTGGATAAGAATCTCTGTTTTCCTGAGTAAGAACTACTTCTACCTGATCCACAGACAACTTCTGCTTAAGAAAATCTCTGAAAAGCTGATGACTATCTATAATCAAAACCTTCTTCATGATTTTAAAATTATACAGCATAAGATAAAAAATATCTACTTTTCTTTGTGCAAAACGTCCAAAGTCTTTTTTTGTAACAAAATGACAATTTTTGTGTTATAATTAACATATGAAACGGTACATAAAATCAATTATCTTAATTCTCATTACAATTGGCTTGACGATGCCGCTTTTTGCCGCCTCTTCGTCAAAATCAAAAACAATGTATGTTACACTCGAATCTGCCCAGCTTAAAGCAAAGCCTGCTGCTGCCTCTAAAAAAACTGGTACTGTTGAATATGCAGAGGCTGTTGTTGTTGTAAAATCCGAAAAATCATGGGTTTATGTTGAACTTGCAGATGATTCAAGTGTAGCTGGCTGGCTTCCGGAATCTGCGCTTACTTCAAAAAAAATTAAAGAAAAAGCAAAGGCAGCTTCTGCAGATGCAGATGAAATTGCTCTTGCCGGAAAAGGCTTTAACTCTACAATTGAAGCAATTTTTGCCGAAGAGTTTGAGGTTGACTTTGGAGTTGTAGATTATATTGAATCACTTGGAATAGAAAGTGAGGAGGCTGCTGTCTTTGCGCGTGAAGGAGAACTTAATGATGGAGGTGCAGAAGAATGAAAAAGTTTAGATTACCAATTCTTTGCACGGTTTTTGCTGCCTTCCTTTTAGCTGGTTTTACTTCATGTGCTTCTGTCCCAGATCCTTTTGATGAAAAATACTATGGTCCATCAAGTACCGAAGGTGTTATTGTTGGAGCAATTTTGGGCAGCGTTCAGTCTATTGAAAAGGCTGCAGAACAGATTACTCCCGAAGAAGAATATTATATAGGCCGTTCAGTTGCAGCTACCATTTCTGCCACATATCCTGTAGACAACGGCAGCAGCAAGATGACAACTTATCTTAATAACATCTGTCAGACACTGGTAATGAATTCCGAAAAGCCTTATCTGTACAAAGGTTATTATGTTGTAATTCTTGATACAGATGAAATTAATGCAATGGCAACTCCTGGTGGTCACATTTTTGTAAGCCGTGGTTTGATTGATTGTACTGAATCAGAAGATGCTCTTGCTGCAGTTCTGGCACATGAAATTTCACATATTCAGCTTGGACACAGCGTTACAGCTATAAAAGCAAGCCGTACCCGAGCTGCAGTTTCGGATACCGCGAGAGCTGGGGTTGTAACGACCCTTGCTGCAACTAATGCCCGCTATGGCGTTCTTGATGATAAGGATATGGAAAAAGTATTTAAGACTGTAGATGACATCAGCAATGCCTCTAATGAGGTTGTAAAAACTCTTGTTAATACTGGTTTCTCTAAGGATCAGGAGTTTGAAGCCGATGCTCACGCTCTTAAACTTATGGTTGATGCCGGTTATGATCCATACGCAATGCTTGATATGCTTGGTCAGATTGAGGTTTCTTCCAGCAATTCAGGTTGGGGTGCTACACATCCTTCTCCAAAGGATAGAATCAAGAAGGTAGAAAAAGAGCTTTCAAAAATGAAAAAAGCTGATAAGCTGGTTCAAACCGGAAGAACAATCCGAACAGAACGCTTTGAATCCGAAATTCAGGATTATAAGATTTTTGAAATTGATTAAAATGCCATTTAGTGACTGTGTATGAAAAATAAAAACGGTAAAATATGGCTTCGTTCCTGCATTGTAGCCCTGGCCTGCTTTGGTCTTACGCTGGGGCTATATCGTGCAGGCTTTTTTTCTTTTTTTGAAAATAAAACCTATGACAGGCGAATGGTCTTTGCTTCTAAATACATAAGACCCTGTGATGATATTTCATTTATCATAGTGGATCAGGATAGTATTGACTGGGCAAAAGAAAATTATGGCTGGGGTTGGCCCTGGCCGCGAGAAGCCTATGGACGCATGATTGATTTTATTTCTGAAGGAAATGCGCGTTCAATTGCTTTTGATATTTTATACACAGAACCATCAATTTATGGACAGGCTGATGATGACGCTCTGGCTCTTGCCGAAAAGAACAGCGGAATTGTAATTCAGCCGCTTAATGTACTTGTTGATTATCAAAACGAAACACAAACAAGTCAGTTCCCGGTTGAACAGATAAAGCAGAATGCGGCTCAGCTTGGAGCGGTTGTAAGCAACAAAGATGATGATGATATTATCCGCCGGGGAAGACTTGATTATGAGTATGAAGGAAAGCTTTATCCTACTCTTGGAACGGCTCCGCTTTATATAGAAGGAGTGCCGGAGCTTTTGGATAATGTTCCACGACTTAAGGATGGAACAGTTCTTTTGCGTTATCAAAGCTCTATTGATAACTATCATCCTTACAGCGCTTATGATATTTTTTATAGCTATGATATTCTGACAGGTCAAACTGAACCTCTGGATGATGACTTTTATTACGAACCTGATGAGTTTGAAGATAAATATGTTTTTATAGCTTATTATGCGCCCGGACTTTATGATATCTGTTCTACACCGGTATCGCAGGTTTTTCCTGGAGTTGGAGTTCATATCACAACGCTGGATAATCTTTTAACAGACAGCTTTATTACAAAGGCGCCGGAATTTCTTGTCTTTATCTGGATCCTTATTCTGTCGCTTTTTGGTGCTGCTGCAATCACTTTTGCTTCCCTTACAAATTCTCAGCGAATGACAGTTATACTTATGATTTCTGCCTTTATTATAGGAATGGGGCTTGCAGTTGGAGTTCCTTATGTTTTGTTTACAAAAGGAATCTGGTTTGCGCTGGTTGCACCGGCTATGTCATTTTTGCTTTCATTCCTTGTATGCGTAGGACTTAGTCTTTCGGTAGAAGGCAAGCAGAAGCGATTTATTAAATCTGCGTTCAGCCAGTGCTTGAGCAAGGATGTTGTAAACCAGATTATGAATGATCCGTCTTCTTTTACTCTTGGTGGAAAGAACTATCAGATGACGGCTATTTTTACAGATATCCAGAAGTTTTCGTCTTTTAGCGAGCTTTTAACTGCCAGCCAGCTTGGTTGTCTTTTGAATTTTTATCTTACAAGAATGTCTGACATAATTATTGAAGAGCATGGAACTGTAGATAAGTATGAAGGTGATGCTATTGTTGCTCTTGTTGGGGCTCCTGTCGAAATGGAAGATCATGCTGTGCGTGCCTGTGCTGCTGCAATCAAAATGAAAAAGGCAGAGGTTTTGCTGAATGATGAAATTCAAAAAATTGCAGCCGGCGAAAAACCTTCAGACATGGAACAGGATTTGTACGATGCTTTTAAAATTATGGTTGCCAACAACAAGACAATCTTTACCCGCATTGGTATGAACAGTGGCGAAATGATTGCCGGCTATTTTGGTTCCGAAAACAAAAAGAACTACACCATGATGGGTAATAACGTAAATCTTGCAAGCCGTCTTGAAGGTGTAACAAGCAGTACCACACAAACGGAATCTTAATCAGCGCCGCCACCCGCGACCTTCTTGGCGACCAGTTTATTGTCCGCAGCCTTGACCGTGTTCGTGTTGTAAATGTTAATACTCCAATCCGTTTGTACGAGCTTTTGGAAACCCGCGAAAATGCAAGCGCAGAACTTTTGCAAGCTGTTGCCGATTGGGAAAAGGCTTTTGCAATGTTTGAAGCCAAAGATTATAAGGGGGC
>JAILBH010000017.1 GCA_024681195.1 Treponema sp. | reverse complement strand
GTTTTTTCTACAAGCTGCTTTATAAAGACTGGAGTTGTTCCACAGCAGCCTCCGGCAATCATAGCACCTTCTTTACAAAAACCGCTTACAATATCAGAAAATTCCTGGGCCCCAACGTCATAAACAGTTTTTCCGTTTTCGCTTTTTGGAAGGCCTGCATTTGGTTTTACAAGAATTGGCAACGAGGTTGATTCCAAAAGCCGCTTAACAATAGGCTTCATCTGCTCAGGTCCAAGGCTGCAGTTTAACCCAAGAGCGGCAACCCCAAGACTTTCTAATACAGCTGCACAAATTTCTGGAGAGCTTCCGGTTAGGGTTTTCTGTCCGTCGTCATAAACCATGGAAGCCACAATCGGAATATCTTTTTTTGTTTCTTCCAGAATTTCTTTTGCGGCAATAATTGCAGCCTTTGCCTCATATAAATCATTCATGGTTTCTATGAGAATAAGATCCGGATCATTTTTAATTCCAAACTTAAAGGTGTTTTTAAAAAGCTTTACTGCGTCTTCAAACTCAAGGTCACCAAGAGGTTTTAAAAGCTTGCCGCAGGAACCAATATCAAAAGCAATAAAACGAGGCTCCGGTTTTTTAGATTTGTCCTCATTGTCTTTTTCCTGAATAAGCCGACGAGCTTCGCGTGCATTTTCAAAGGCGGCATCAATAACTTTTTCCAAAGAATACTTTCCGTCTTTACCGGTGAATTTTGTTTCAAAAGCGCCAAAGGTGTTTGTATTTATGATATTTGAACCCGAAAGATAATAGCCGTATCCCAGCTGAACAATTTTTTGCGGCTGTTCAATATTCCAGTTTTCGGGAAGTTCACCTGGCTTTAAGCCCTGTGCCTGTAAAACAGAACCGGTTCCTCCATCAAAAAACAAAATCTCTTTTCCAAGATAATCTCTAACGCTCTTCATTTTTTCACCTGTATATTATTTATTCTTATTACAAATTCCAACAAATGCAGTCACAGATTTTTCGGGAGACATTATGAGCGAATCATTCAGCGTGAGCGCAAGATTTTTTGTACAATCTAAAAGCTCAAAAAACATTTTTTGAACTTCAAGCGGAACATCGCCAAACCCCGGACTGTAACGTGGCTTAAGCTGATTATTCTGAGCAGCTTCTTCTTTTGTCAAAAACTCAATCAACTTTTCACAATACTGTTCTATGAACATTGCACCGGCGGCCTGCATCATAACAGCCTTTGCCGGATTTAATCTTGTTTCCCTCTGAATTGCCTTGTCTACAGCAGGTCCAAGCGTTGCAGCAAAAATATAAACGGAATGGCAGTCATGAAGATTTCGCATTAAGTCACGGCTTTTAATTTCTTTTTCTGCAAAACGGATTGTATCCTCTCCCAAAAGCTCAAGAGAAAAACGTGTATAAACAGAGCGGCAGTTCATATTTTTGGAAATCTCATTAACTGCCTGTTCGGCAAGCTCCTTAAGCTGACTGTCGGTAATATCTGTAAGCTTAGTTTTTGCAAAGCCTGCGTATCTGAATACTTCTTTAAAATCAGGTTCAACTTCTTGTGAACTTAATCTGTGTTGGAAAATCATCAATTTTAAAATATAAAGCATTCAATGCTTTGTTGCAATAAAAAACACATTTGTTTATATTTATGATATGAAAACCATTAAAAAACTTTTTATTTTATTATCTGCATTTATTTTGTTTACTGGTCTTAGCTTTGCAGCCGGAAAAAACTCAAAGTCTAAGAATTCTTCTTCGGACGTAAGAATTGTTACTCTTGGCCCGGTAGCCACCGAAATTGTTTTTGCAATTGGTGCACAGGATCAGCTTGTTGCAAGAACTGACCTTTGTGACTACCCGCCGGAAGCAGCAAACTACCCTTCTGTTGGTGGTTTTGCAGGCAACACAATCAGTCTTGAATCAATTATTTCTTTTGAACCAACTCTGGTTTATCTTTTTGCAGGAATGCATGACCATCTGGTTCAGCCGCTTAAGGATGCAGGAATTACTGTTTATGTTTCTAACGCAGTTTCTATTGATGCCGTTAAGCAGGAAGTTTTAGACATTGGTAAGCTTACAGGTCATGACAAGGAAGCAAAAAAAGTTGTAAAAGAAATGGATGCAACCCTTGCTTCAACCGCAAAGCTTATTAAAACAAAAATGAAAAACAAACCAGCTCCTAAGGTTTACTGGGAAGTATGGCATGACCCAATGATGAGCTGCGGAAAAAATTCTTTTATGAATGATATTATCACTCTTGCCGGTGGAATAAATATTTTTGGCGAAGAAGAAAACGCTTATCCTATGATTAGTGAAGAAGCTGTTCTTTATGCCGACCCTGATTTTATTTTCTATTCTGGAGATGGAATGGGCGGCGGAGAACCAAGCGATATCTTTAATCCTAAGGGCGGTGTTTATTACATGGGTGATGATGACCGTTTTGTACGCTCAACTCCACGCTGTGTAGAAGCTGTAGAAAAGCTTGCTAACATTATATGGAAATAAAAGGTTCCGCAAAGCTCAATTCTCTTTTACTCAAGACAGCACCTGTTATTGTGCTTGTTGTGATAAGTTTTATTGCGCTTTGCATTGGAACTAAATTTATTTCTCCATTAGCTGTTCTTCAAAAAACCTGTTCCAGGACGGATTATATTATAATTACAAAAATCCGTCTTCCGCGAATTCTTTTAAGTATTGTTTGCGGCGCTCTTCTTGGCGGAACAGGTGCTGTGTTTCAGGGATTCTTTCGAAATCCGCTTGCAGACCCGGGAATTATGGGCGTTTGCTCTGGTGCAACTTTTGGCGCTGTTTTGTCCGGGTTGCTTCCTCTGGCTGCAATTTCTTTTTTAAGCCCAACAACAATTTTTGCTTTTGCTGGAGCCTTGCTTTCGGCCTTCTGTGTTTTTTTATTTTCAAAAGTTTTTCGTGGAAATTCCAGCGTTACTCTTTTGCTTTCGGGCACTGCAATAGGAACCTTTTTTTCGGCAATTGCATCTATCATTCTTTTGACTCATGAAAGTGATTTGCATTCTTTTTATGTATGGACAACAGGAAGCTTTAATGCAAAAGGCTGGAAGGAATTTAATGTATTTATTATTCCGTCGTTAATCTCGCTTGTACTTTTGGAATTTGCTTCGCGCCATCTTGATGTTCTGGTTTGCGGAGAAGAATCGGCGCAGACCTTTGGATTAAATTATAAGTTCCTTAGAAATTATGTTTTGCTTGCTGGTTCGCTTGCTACAAGTTGTGCGGTCTGCTCGGGTGGAATTATTTCTTTTGTGGGATTGATTGCGCCACATATTGTTCGAAAGCTTTATGGTCCGTTACATAAAACGCTTATTTTTGAAAGTATGATTTATGGCGCGCTTTTGATGCTGCTTGCCGACACTCTTGCCCGCACGGTTGTTGCTCCATCTGAACTGCCGGTCGGAATTATAACCTCGCTGGTTGGAGTTCCATGTTTTATAGTTGTTCTTATTAAAATGAGCGGAGGCACTACCCGGGTATGATTGAAGTAAAAAATCTTAGTGCCGCCTACGACGGAATTCCAGTTTTTTCTGATTTGAATTTTTCTCTTGCCGACAGTAGCTTTACAGCCCTATGCGGAAAAAACGGTTCAGGAAAAAGTACCCTTCTTTCTTTAATGACAGGCATCATTCCAACAGGCCTTAAGTATACCGGCGACATTTTAATTGACGGAAAAAGCGTTTTTAAAGAAAAACGAAATCTTCTTGCGCAAAAGGTTTCTCTTTTATTACAAAGCGAAGCTCCTGCCTGGAACCTTAGCGTTCGCCAGTTTGTAGAAACCGGACTTTATTCTTATGGAAGAATGCCGCAAAGTGAATGCCGGAAGGCTGTTGATGAAGCACTTGAAAAAATTGGAATCAGTGATTTTGCAGATAAAAAAATCTTTAATATTTCGGGTGGGGAATTTCAAAAGTGCAGGCTTGCAAGATGCTTTGTTCAGAAAACTCCTCTTATGCTTTTTGATGAACCTGCAGAAAAACTTGATCTTCCGTTCCAGCTTCAGTTTCTTGAACAGATTCAAAAGCTTGGAAAAACAATTTTATTTTCTATTCACGATATTAATCTTGCTGCTCTTTTTGCACAAGATTACCTTTTAATTTCAAAAGGCAGCTTAATACAGGGAAAGACAGACCAGATTTTTACACCCGAACTTCTTTCCGCTGCATTTTCTGCCTCTACGACAATTTATACGCACCCGCTTAAAAACGTTCCGCAGGTGCTTTTTAATTAATCCTGTAAAGCTTCATAGCCTTCTTCGCCGGTACGAACCTTAACAACATTCTGAACATCGTATACAAAAATCTTTCCGTCTCCGATGTTTCCTGTGTAAAGAACTTCCTTGGCGGCCGTAATAACAAGGTCTACAGGAACCTCGCTTACTACAATGTCTACCTTAATCTTTGGCAGGAGTGTCATATCCATTTCTACACCACGATACTTCTGAACGTTTCCATGCTGCTGACCGCAACCCAAAACATTTGTTACAGTCATACCGGTTACGTTGATGTTGTTCATTGCAGCCTTAAGCTCGTCGAACTTGCTCTGGCGTGTAACGATTGTAACCATGTGGAACTTTGCATCAGGACGCTGTGTTGCGCGGGTTACAGGTACTGCCTTTTCTACAGGAACAGAGCCTTCGGCTGCAGCAGCTTCTCCGCCAAGCACCTGTGGAGCCATAATAAAGTCTGCGTAACTTGAATCAATTCCGTGTTCAAGCTTATCAAGTCCGACAATTTCTTCTTCGCGGCTGGCACGCAGACCATGCAGCTTCTTAATCAAAGCAAAGGTAATAATCATACAAACTGTTGTCCATGCAACAATTGTAAACTCACCAAGACACTGTACTCCAAGGTGCTTTACACCGCCACCGTAGAATAAACCGTTGTCTACGTTGAACAAACCATCACTCAAAGTACCCCAGATACCGTTGGCAAGGTGAACTGCTACGGCACCAACCGGGTCATCAATGTGGAGCTTAAGATCAAGGAACTCTACAACAAGTACAACTATAATACCGGCAACAATACCGATTATACTTGCACCAAGTGCGTCTACAGTAGCACAGGTTGGAGTAATTGCAACAAGACCTGCAAGCGAAGCGTTGAGTGTCATGGAAACATCAGGCTTGCCGTTCTTAATCCAGGTAAAGAGCATTGTTGTAACTGCGGCAACTGCCGGAGCAATTGTTGTAGTTGTGAATACAGCAGCAAGACCGCCTACACCAAGAAGCTGTGTACAGGCAGCACCGTTGAAGCCGTACCATCCGAACCAGAGGATGAAGGTTCCGAGAGCACCAAGTGTCAAAGAGTGACCTGGAATAGCGTGAACCTTTGTTACCTTTCCGTTAGCGTCACGGTCATACTTACCAATACGTGGACCAAGGAAGATTGCACCAATGAGGGCGGCTGTACCACCAACTGAGTGGATTGCAGCTCCACCGGCAAAATCAACAAAGCCAAGCTGAACAAGCCAGCCCTGTGGGTTCCATACCCATCCGGCTTCAATTGGATAAACTACTGCAGAAATTACTGCAGAATAAATACAGTATGCGCTGAACTTTGTACGTTCTGCCATAGAACCAGAAACGATTGTAGCGGCAGTAGCACAGAATACTAAGTTGAATACAAAGCTTGACCAGTCGAGCTCTGCAAAGTTAGTAAAGAGCTGCCAGTCCGGCTTACCAATAAAGCCAAAGAAATAGTTTTCG
>JAILBH010000086.1 GCA_024681195.1 Treponema sp. | reverse complement strand
AAACATAAAAAACTTCTATGATTATTTGTCAAAAAATAAAGAGCTTCAAAAAAAGCTCAGTAATAAAATTAAAAAAGTTTCAAAAGAGGATACTGCACTAAATATAATCACTAATATAGCAAAAAAAGAAAATTATTTTTTCTCTGTGGATGAACTTCGCGAGTTCGTTCAAAGAAAATCTCAAGATTTAAGTTCTGAAAATAACAGTGATCAAGAACTTTCAAAAGTAGCTGGAGGAAAAAATTTAATACATTCTGAAAATCAAATCAAAGAATAGACATAAGCACCAACATCTCTTCTAGTCTATTATATACCGGCATAAGGTCTGAGAGAGGGAGTGGATTTTGTCCTTTTCCGATTTCCACAGTAAAACCTGGTTTATGAAATTTTTGTATAAACCAGTCCTTAAACCCTCCTCCAACAGCGATACCTTCTGGCTTTGATACTTTGTACCCACTACTTAAAGACATGATTTTGGCTAAATATTTAGATTTTGATGGCGTGTTGTTGCCGAAATCCCAGTAGATTTCCTCACCTTGACGGTGAAATGCAATTACATGTCTAAATTTTCTAAAAAGACATAAATTAACTAAAAATTGAGTCTCAGGCTCACTTTCTGGATAAGGACCACCATACCGAGTCGGTGCAGGTCCAATAATTCCTTGAGACTGTTCAAGCATGTGCACACGTTTCCAATCCGCGTTGAAATTATGGTTTAAATCAACGCCTCGTGCATTTGCTTGCCACTTTGACGTGTCATTTAAACTTACTTTTGACACTAGTTCCCTATATCGATATGCTGCTTGTGCTCCATTTATAGATATTTCCACACCGTCCGGATTTAAACACGGAATAATTACAAGTCCTCTTTTTTCTAAAAATTCATAAATTTTTATTCCACATAATCTCTTTCTGTCTTTAATTGCTATACACAAATTTTCTATAAATTTTAAAAGCACAAGAGTCGTTAACCACTCCATTCCATGGAAAGCTCCTACCATCAAAGCGGGACTTTGATAAATATTTCCTATTTCAATTTGATGTATACTGCGTCCACAAAGACTTTTTTTTGCATCAAATATTTTTAAAATAGGATGTTTTTTTTTCATGTAACAAATAAATTTATCGCGAAATTTATTATCAGGATATCGATTATAATCAAACAACAAATTAAATTCACCTCGCGAAAATATATGAAATAGATCATCATTATTATAACTAAAAATTGCTTATCTTAGGCTAAAAACTCAAAGACTTCACATTTTTTATTTTAACTATTGTACCCGACAAACACTTTTAAAATGACGATAGACATTTTTTACGTCTATCGTCATCCCTCTTGCAAAGTTACTTAAAAATTATGCTATTTCACACTCACAACAACAGATATTACCACCTATCTATATTTTTTCATTGTAAAGTCAAACTTACATTAATAGCATAAGCAAATCTTGAAATAACTCTAATAGAATTTATATAATTATTACAACGAAGAAAACCAACTCATAACCTTATTCCACATACGTTTGAAAAGTGGAGAATCTTGCTCTTGTTCTGTTTGTTCCACGTCAATACGAAATACTTCTCCACATACCTCGTTCTGTTGATCTTTTAATGTTTTAAATTCGTTTACTTGGTCTTTTAAAAAATTTTTCAGTTCGCCAAATCCTTCCCCCGACACCGCTGAACATATAAATGGACCATCTAAATTGTTTTCTTTTACAAACACCTCAATCTTGTTGTTATCAAAAACCTGGCTTTGGTCTGACTTGTTCAAAACAAGAACACGACAAGCACCCGGTGACATTTGAAATGCCTTATCCATAAGATCCTTTAACCCGTCTATATTGATATCTGATAAATCAATAACACAAACAAAAACACCAGAATTACCTGCATATTTAGAAATAAGGTCACTAAAGGTATTACTACACTCCCAAAATTTAAGTTTTAGATTCTCTCCCATATCAACGGATTTAAATGAACAAAAGTCACGCCCTTCGGTATTA
>JAILBH010000053.1 GCA_024681195.1 Treponema sp. | reverse complement strand
GATTTAGAAAATTATTCCTGCCTTATAAATCGCTGCTATCTTTCAAATTTTGCTTCAATGCCAAAGACAAAACAGGAAGAACTCAAACAGCTTCACGCTTCAATCCTTCAAAAAATTGACCGCCGCATGAAAAAACTCGAGACTGCAAGAAAAAACGGGACCTACACCGTTCCGGGTTTTATTTCTGAATTATATGCGCCTCAAAATATAGAAAAAATCCAGAGGGAAGAACGCTGTTTTTACACTCCGTATAACGCAAATTATATTGATGTTGCACGTCAGGTAATAGACCAGAATGTTGAACCACAATTCCGCGATTTTTTTATTGCTCCGCTTTTGAGCCAGGCTTCGGTTCATGCAAATACAGCAGGGATCTTTAAAGGCTTTTATAAAAATTCAAAAACAAAGACCGGTCAGTTTGGCGGAAACGGACGCGATGCCCTTAAAAGAATTCTTGGCGAAATTACAATTCCTTTTCCTGTCTTTTCTAATTTTTCTTGTCCGTTTACAGTTTTTAATTCAAATGTAAATGACCTTATTATGCTGAGTGAATTCAAAAAGCTCGGAACCTTTGATATGGTTTATCTGGATCCACCTTATAATCAGCATCCCTACGGTTCAAATTATTTTATGCTCAATCTTATTACAGATTATAAACGCCCGGATTCAGAACTCTTAAGCAAAGTTTCGGGCATTCCTAATAACTGGAATCGTTCCAACTACAATAAAAAACTCAAGGCTGCCGATAGTTTTTTTGAGCTTATAGAAGCAATAAATTCAAAATATGTTTTAATCTCATTTAACTCAGAAGGCTTTATTTCTAAAGATCAGATGATCAGCAATCTTTCTAAGTTAGGCAAGGTTAATGTTTTGGAAACTGAATACAATACTTTTAAAGGCTCACGCAATCTGAACAACAGAGAAATTTACGTAAAGGAATATTTATTTCTGGTTAAAAAGAATTAAGCTTGCATAAAGGGGCAGATGATCAGACCAGCCTTCTCCGGAATACATTTTATAGCTTACAGGATAACCGGCTGCATTTGCCCAGGGAACTTGAGCCAGCGGTAAAAATTCTGCTGCCTTGATTCTGCCGCAAAGAAGAATGTTGTCTATTCGTTCCCAGCTGTCATCATAAAAATAACTTCCATTTTTTGTACTGAATCTTCCGTCTTCCGTAAACCAGAGCGAGGCTGCACTTATAAAATCAGTTCCTCCAAAATCTGCAAACCTGAATAATATGTTTTGATTATCGCAGATAAAGTCCGAAGCATCGCGGTTAAAATCTCCGCAGATAAGGATTGGAAGCTCAGATTCGCCCTGTTCTGCCCGAAGACTTGAAATTCTTTTTGCAAGAATGCTTTCCTGCCAGTCACGCCAGATTTCGCTTTTTTCCTGACCGCCAGATTTTGATTTCCAGTGATTGGCAAAAATTGTCAGCGGCTGTCCCTGAATGCTTGTAGAAATTTCCAGAATATATCTTGTCGAAGGTTGGCTTTGTTTATGAAGCCGAATATCCATTGTATGTGTTTTTAAATTCAGAAGCGGGTAGCGGGAAAGAACCCCAATTCCAATAGCCGCAGTTTCATCTTTTGCAAAGACAGAATAATTCCAGAACTTTTTTTGATTCCAGTTATGCCCGTCTGCACACAGCTGATTACTTATATCATGAATTACAGCTTCATTTTCTATTTCTTCAAAAACATAAATGTCGGCATTAACCTGAGTAATAAACTGGCAGAGTCGCTGCAGTCTGACTTTATAATTTTCTGTATTCCAGTTGCCGGTTTTCTTAAAATCGTCGTATTCAACTCCGTCTTTTTTTCCGTCAAAAAAAGTCTGCACATTCCAGTTTACAAAAGTAAATTGTGCTTCCCTGCTGCTTCCGGCATTTTTTGCTTCAGCTGAACCGCTGCAATTTTGTGAACAGGAACAGAGCAGACCAAGCAGTGCTGCTGCAAAAATTAATCTTGTTCTTTTCATAAAACGTCTCCTAAAATAGTTTGTACTATAGATTACGTTTTATTTTTTAAAAAGAGGAAGTAAAATTGAAAAAAATTACACGTTGAACTTAAAGAACAAAACATCTCCGTCCTGGACAACGTATTCTTTTCCTTCCTGGCGGTACTTTCCGGCTGCCTTGATTGCAGCTTCGTCCTTGTATTGTCTCAGGTCGTCAATCGTATATGCTTCGGCTTTAATAAAGCCCTTTTCAAAGTCTGTATGAATTACACCGGCAGCCTTTGGAGCCTTGTCTCCTGCATGAATAGTCCATGCGCGGCATTCATCTGGACCGCCTGTAAAGAAGGTTCGCAGTCCCATAAGGTGATAAGTTTTGCGGGCAAGAACTGCAAGTCCGCTTTCTGTAAGACCAACGCTTTCCATAAAGTCTTTGCGGTCTGCAGGATCGTCAATTTCGGCAAGGTCTGCTTCAAACTTTCCGCAAATAACTACAACTTCTGAATGTTCTTCGTCTGCAATTTTGCGGACAACTTCTACATATTTGTTTGTCTGAGATTCGATTGAATCTTCATCAACGTTTGCTACATAAATTGTAGGCTTCATTGTAAGAAGGAACATGTCGTATAGGGCAGTGCGCTCGTCGTCAGTCAAATCTGCAGTGCGTGCGCATTTTCCATCCTGGAGAAGCGGCTTAATTTTTGCAACAGCGCTTATCCATGGAGCATATTTTTTTTCTTCTTCTTTTCCAAGTGAGCGGATTGCACGTGTAACCTTGTCCTGGCGTGCTTCGATTGTGTTCAAGTCTGCCTGACAAAGCTCCCAGTTGATTGTAAGAATGTCGCTTTCCGGGTCAATTGGAGCTGCTTCGTTTGCATTGTCGCGAACGTGCATAATATCAGGATTATCAAAACAGCGTACAACGTGGGCAATTACAGAACATTCGCGGATATTTGCAAGGAACTTGTTTCCAAGACCCTCACCGTTAGAGGCACCTTTAATAAGACCTGCAATATCAACAAACTTTACAGAGGCAGGAGTCTTCTTTTTTGGATTATGGATGCTTGCCAGAAAATCAAGGCGTTCATCCGGAAGATCTACAATACCAATGTTAGGGTCAATTGTACAAAAAGGGAAGTTTTCTGCTGCAGCAGGTGCTGCTGTCAGAGCCGAAAAAATAGTAGATTTTCCAACGTTAGGAAGTCCAACAATACCGCATTCAAGTGCCATATATTTACCTCGTATTTATTCTTGTGTTACTGCAATTGCCAGCTGATCAGCACAGCTTGTGCTTTTAAAACCACAGGTATTTCCCTTGAGCTTAGCCGCAATTTCTTCTGCTGTCATTCCATCGCAGAGCTTGGAAATAGCCTTAAGGTTTCCGTTGCAGCCGCCTTCAAAACTGATGTTTGTGATTTTTCCGTTTTCGTCTTTATCAAACGTAATTGAGCGGGAACAGGTTCCCCTGGTTTTATAGGTTATTTGCATATTTGTAATAATAATAAATATAACAGTTTCTTACAACATTTTTTTACATTTATACTAGAAAAAGTCGTGGGATGATGTAGAATAAAACTATGAAAATCCTTGTAATTAATAATATGCTGGAGCAGAGTCTTCTGGATCTTATAAAAACCGCGGCAGAAGAAATTAATGCGACTGTTCATTTTTACACATCCGAAGCAGACATTCCTGAATCTGATTATGATGCAGATATCATTTATGGTTTTGCCCCTTCCATTGTAAAAACAAGCCGCAACCTCAAATGGCTTTGTGTACCCTGGGCCGGGGTAGATTCCCTTATGACTCCGGATTATTTTGCAAACCCTGATTGTCTTCTTACAAACTCTGCGGGTGCTTACGGAGTTTCAATTGCAGAACATATGATTGCAACTTCTCTTGTTATGATGCGCCGCCTGAATGAATTCATGGAAGAAACACGTAATGGTCAATGGCTTAAACCCCGTCCGCAAAAATCTCTTAAGGATTGCCGTATAACTGTTCTTGGAACCGGAGATATAGGAACAACTTTTGCAAAACGTGCTGCAGCTTTTGAACCTGCTGCTATTGTCGGAGTTTGTCGTAGTGGAAGAAGCAGCGAATCTGTTTATGACAAGGTGCTGCCTGTTTCGCAGCTGGATGAAATTCTTCCTCAGACAGATCTTCTTGCAATGAGTCTTCCTTCAACACCACAAACAAAAGGAATACTTTCGCGCGAACGAATGTCGCTCTTGCCAGAAGGTTCGTACATTGTAAACGTAGGCCGAGGTTCAGCAATAGACGAAGCTGCTCTTGCAGACAATCTTGAAAGCGGACATATTGCGGGTGCCGCACTTGATGTATTTCAGACAGAACCTCTCCCGTCAGGCAACCGGTTGTGGCATATAAAAAATCTTTTGATTACTCCGCACGTAGCAGGAAATATGACGCTGGCTCATACACGTAATAAGAATGTTCAGATGTTTATAGAAGATTTACATAATTATTCAGAAGGCAAGCCGCTGCGCTATCTTGTAGACAGAAAGCTTGGATATTAAAGTTCTTCAAGCTCTTCGATTTCTTCTAACCCTTCGACAAGCTCAGGGATTGCAGAAGCCTCATCCAGTTCTTCAACTTCTTCGAGCATATTTTCAATGTTGTTTGTAATGAGCTCGGAATCATTATAAAGGTAATCGTTGTATTCTTTGAGTACATTAGAGAAGTCAACCTTAAGGAAGGTCTGAAGATACTTTTGTTCCTCGCGTATATTATCAAAGTTTTCGTTAAGAACTTTTACAATATCCGGATCAAGTTCTCCTTCTTCGGTCATTTTGTTTATTATTCCCAGAGTATGTTCTTTTGAAAATTCACCCTTGTAGCTTCGGTTATCTGTAAGAGCACTGGTTATGTCTGCAATTGTTAAAGTTCGCTGAACAGTGTTAAGTTCTTCTGCAGGAAGTTGAGAAGGATATCCCTTGCCTGTAAGCTTTTCGTGATGGCGGCTTGCAGCTTCAAAAATTGGACGCGAAACAATATTACCAAGAATACGCTTAGTATGATTTACGTGATAGCGCATAATACCCATGTCTTCGGGAGAAAGCTTTCCCGGAAATTCAAGAATACGGGTAGGGGTAGCAATTTTTCCGATGTCATGGACAATGGCTGCAGTAAACAATGTATTTAAATCTTCATCTTCAAGTTTAAGTCTTTTTCCGAGCGACAAAGCATAGCAGGAGGTGTTGATTGTATGTGTTACCGTAACCGTACTCTTAAAATCAAGAAAGTATACAAGCAGTTTTAATGCCTGATGAGTATCATCCGGATTCATTCTTAACTTGTAAAGATAGCGTTCAAGCTCCATAAAATAATCAGTGGTTTTAAGATTGTTTATGAGAGCATTGTTTTTATTAAGTTCATTAAAGGCCTGCGCAAATTCCGGATCAAAATATTCGGGAGCAATTTCGTTTACATCTGCAGGGAACTGGGCATCAGGATTTTTTGCAACAAAATCACTTACCCGTGCGCACATATAAATTACAGATTTATAATCAGTCTGGTACAAATACTGTTTGAGTGGTTCATTAAACGGAAGATTAAAGCCTTCAAGTGCTTGCGCTGTATTTTTAAGCGGAGTCATAAACGCAAGGTAGTAATAGGCAAACATGTATTTACTTTCGATTCGTTTTTCCTGAGAAAAAAACTGAATATCGCTGTCAAAAGGTGTTTCGTTATAAAGAATATCCTGACGGAAGAAACCCAGAGTGTGAAAAAGTGCAAGAACAACAAGATTTGAAATACTGCAATTTTTATTAAGCGGATGAGCCTGTGCAATTTTTAAGGCAAGATATGCAGTCCTTTCGTTATGAAGCACAATGCTGTTATTTATATTAAACAGCATTCTGTTTGCAATCCGGATTATCTGTCCTGCATTGAGCGTATCTGATGGTTTGTATGCGTCAAGATCAAACTGCGCCATAATTGTATTATTATACCACAGAAATTTTGATTTGTAGAGAATTTTATATAAGCTTGTTTAAGACCGAATCCCGCTGCCGCCAGTTTTTATTAACTTTAACCTGAAGGTCAAGGTCAATTTTTTGAATATAGATTTCGCTTAGTTTTTTGATTGCAGCCATACGGATTTCTTTAATTTTAGCTGCTCCTTTTCCAATCACAATTCCTTTCTGGCTTTCGCGTTCTACACAAAGAAAGGCCCGGATCCAAAGCTTTTTGCCTTCATTACGGTGTTCAACATCTGCAACTTCGACATATACTGCATGAGGAATTTCATCTGCAAGCCGGTTGATTGCTTCTCCGCGTATAACCTCACAGATTCTAAAAGTAAGATCCTGGTCGGTATAGGTTTCTTCGTCATAAATAGGGGCTCCTACAGGAGAAATATCGTACAAAGCACGCAGCACTTCGTTTATTCCATTATCTTTTTGTGCAGACATTTCTAAAATGCGTTCCCCCGGGATTTGAGGCAGGGTATTTTT
>JAILBH010000050.1 GCA_024681195.1 Treponema sp. | reverse complement strand
CCAACATCAATTACAACAGCGCCGTCACGAACCATATCACCTGTCAAAGTGTGAGGATGACCGGAAGCAACAACAATAATATCTGCCTGGCGGGTAATTTCTGCCATATTTTTTGTTCCTGTATGACACATTGTAACAGTACAGTTTACGTCCTTGCGTGCAAGAAGAATACTTACAGGCTTTCCAACAATATTTGAGCGTCCGATTACAACTGCGTGTTTGCCGCTGGTTTCAATTCCCATTTTTTTGAGCAATACAATAATTCCGTGAGGTGTACATGGCAAAAATCCCGGGCGACCAATCATAAGGTTTCCTACGCTTACAGGATGAAAGCCATCAACATCCTTAGAAGGATCAATTGCCATAATAACCTTGTCTTCATCAATATGCTTTGGAAGCGGCAGCTGAACAAGGATTCCGTGTACAGACGAATCTGCATTCAAAGAGGCAATAAGCTCGAGCAATTCGGCTTCACTTGTACTTTCCGGCAGCTGAATAGAACGGTCTGTCATTCCAACTTCGGCCAGAGCCTTGCGCTTACCTGTAACATACGACACGCTCGCAGGGTTTTCTCCAACTAAAATTACTGCCAGACAAGGTTCAACGCCCTTTTTCTTAAGCTCGCTAACCTTTGCGGCAACTTCGGCCCTGACATCAGCTGCAATCTGCTTTCCATCTATAATTACTGCACTCATCTGTAACCTCTTATATTTATATTCCTTTTATTGATAAACAGCCCTAAAAACTGTATATTTAAAAGGATATTATAAAATTAAACTTGGAGCAATATGAAACGCTTTTTTTCTATCTTAATTATATTATTAGGCTTTACTAATCTGTTTTTTGCACAGGAAGCAGAAGAATCCCCTGTATTTGATGAGTCTCCTGCAATTGAAGAGGATACCGCTGTCGAAGAGGAGCCTGCTGTTGAAGATGAAGATCCTCAGCTTGATGAAGAAATTTCTGATGTATATGTTTATGATGCAAACGGAGCCGGGGATCAGTTCTTAAAAATCTCTCTTGGCGGAATCTTTCCATTGAATTTTAAGAAACAACTTAATCCTGGTGGAGCAGCAACCTTAGGCTACTACAGATTCCTTTCTAAGAATATCGCTGTTGGCGGTGAATTTGGAGCAACCTACAATCTGTCCATCGGCGAAAAAGTTCTTATCATGATTCCATTTACCTTTGGAATTATGTATCAGCCATATATAAACAAGTTTGAATTCCCACTCTATGCAGAAATTGGTTTTGCAACACAAACCTGGCAGAGCATGGAAATCTTCCCTACTTTTGCCGCAAAGCTTTCTGCAGGAGCCTACTATAGAGTTTCAGATTCTGTTTCTCTTGGAGCTTCAAGCGACTTTTTATGGATTCCTCAGCTCTTTGCAAGAAACCCTTCAAAGAATTTTAACGGACTCTTTCAGACTGTAAACGTTGGTTTGAGGTATCACTTCTAATTAAAGACAGGTAGTATATGATTAAAAAGATAAATAAATCAGTAATTTTTTCACTCATTGGCGCAGTTACATTGCTTTTAAGCTCCTGTGGATATGATCCGATTTTTTACGGAATTATGCACGATGTTCCACCGGAATCGGCTACAATAAACGGAAACATCACTTCTATAGCACGCTGTAATGTTGATGGCGAAGATTACCTGTTCACAACAGGAAACGGCGCCCTTATGTATAAACCGCTTTCTTCTCAAAAACATGGCGAATGGAAAACCTATAAACCAATTCCATTCACCCTTCACTACTATAACTATTTTCCAAGTTCTTCTACACCAGAAGGTCATATTGGTCAGCAGATCCTTAGAGTTATTTCGGACCAGAACTATATTTACATTTTGAGTGTAAGCTACAAAACAGATACTGATTATGGAATTGTTCTTCCAAAGCGTTTCTATCTGTGGGCAAGACCTTTAAGCGGAATCTTTAGCGGAACTTCTGCAGATTGGACAGATCTTGGTGAAAATGATGAATTGAACAAGGCAATTTTCCCAAGCCTCCAGGATCCGGCAGAAGGAAGCTTTGATACCTTCTTTAATCTCTTTTACACAAACACTCCACAGCTGGGACACAGAAAGGCATTCTTAAGAGCTACAGATCCAACCACAAGAGAATCTTCATATTATGTACTTAATGGAACAAGCACTCTTGCAAAGGATGAATCAATTGGAACAACAAACTTTATTCCAACAGATTCAGACAAACAGAATACACGCGTAAACTCAGCTTTCTATATTGGAAACACACTTTTCTTTACAGATTCACAGGTAGTTTGCACAAATGAAACTCTGGAAACAGATGCTACTTATGCTTGTCTTTCGGGTTCTGACAAAAGCTACAACTCAACTAAACAGCTTTTGCTTTTTGAAGGAAATACAGCTGCAGGAACTACAGCCGTAAAGGAAATGGCTTCTTCCATTGCTTCTCTTGCCATTACAAAAGATTCAATCATCATCGGAGAAGGCAGCTACAACGCATCTTATACTTCTAACGGCGGAATTGAACGAATAGAGCTGGATGATCAGGGAAAACCAAAGAACGAAACTGCAGCATTTACAACAAATGCAAACTATCAGTTTACCTCTGCTTATATTATTATGACCCTGCTTTGCGTTGATCCGTCAAAAACAGAAACAGACTCTTGTCTTTATGCTTCTATTACTTACAGAGGAGCCGGAACAGCTTCTACTGCTTCTTCAAGAAATATAGGACTGTGGTCTTACTACCCTTCTAGAGGAAACTGGAACCGCGAATAATTGGAAAGCTTATTTGAACAGGTAAAAAATGAAACAGAACCTCTGGCTGCAAGAATGCGTCCCCGTAATCTTGATGAATATATTGGTCAAGATCACATTGTTGGAAAGGGACGCCTTTTGCGCAGAGCTATTGCCGCAGATCAGCTTACATCTGTAATTTTTTATGGACCACCAGGCTCGGGAAAAACAACGCTTGCCCGTGTAATTGCAAATCATACAAAATCAAATTTTATAACTTTGAATGCAGTCCTTACCGGCGTTCAGGATATCAGAAACTCAATAAAGCAGGCCGAAGATTTTTATAAGTTTCACAGCCGACGCACAATTCTTTTTGTTGATGAAGTTCACCGCTGGAACAAAAGCCAGCAGGATGCACTTCTTCCCTGGGTAGAAAACGGAACTATAATCCTTATTGGTGCCACAACAGAAAATCC
Organism: Treponema sp.; assembly: GCA_024681195.1. Classification (GTDB taxonomy): domain Bacteria; phylum Spirochaetota; class Spirochaetia; order Treponematales; family Treponemataceae; genus Treponema_D. The sequence continues at coordinate 6,963 of JAILBH010000050.1, read as the reverse complement.
TTTTTTTGAAGTAAATAAAGCCCTTGTTTCGCGCTCAAGAGTTTTCCAGCTTAAGCCACTTACCTATGATGATTTGATGAAGGCTGCCACCATGGCCATTATGGATGTTGAACGCGGCTACGGCCACTGGAAGGTTGAATTTGAAGAAGGCGCACTCGAGCATCTTATAGAAACTGCAAACGGAGACGCACGCTCGCTTTTGAATGCGCTGGAGCTCGCAATAGAAACAACTCCTGAGCAGTGGAAGCCCCACGCACAGCCGCCAGTTCCAGCTTATGGCTCCCAAATCTATATAAGCAAAGAAGCTGCAGAAGAATCAATCCAGAAAAAGGTTGTTCTTTATGACCGTGACGGCGACTATCACTATGATATAATTTCTGCTTTTATAAAATCACTCCGCGGTCGTGACCCTGATGCCGCCTGTTACTGGCTTGCAAGAATGGTTGCAGCCGGCGAAGACCCTCATTTTATTTTCCGCCGCATGCTCATTTCTGCCTGCGAAGACACAGGTCTTGCAGATCCAAACGCAATCTCTGTAGTTAATTCCTGTGCCGAAGCCTTTGACAGAGTAGGAATGCCCGAAGGCCGCTATTTTTTAGCACATGCAGCGCTTTATCTTGCTACAGCACCAAAATCAAACAGTTCCATGGCATTTTTTGACGCCCTTGCCTCTGTTGAAAAAGAGGATGCAGAAGTTCCAAATCATCTGCGCGACAATAGCCGTGATGCAGAAGGCTTTGGACATGGAGCCGGCTACCTCTACCCTCACGCTTACCGCGACCACTGGGTTGCACAGCAGTATCTGCCGGATGCACTCATGGGACGAGTTTTTTACACACCAAGCACTCAGGGCTACGAAGCAACAATCCGCGAAGATGTTTTATCCAGACGCGAAATTCAAATTGCACAGATTCTGGAAAAAAGCCAGAGTTCAGAAGAATATACTTCTGATGAACTTGCAACTTCACCGGAAATTACCGGTTCAATTAATATTTACAAAAAACCTAAAGCCACCGAAAAATCGGAATTTGGTTCTAACCCTATAAGCGAATGGTGGATCAATGAACACTTTAAGAGCGGCGAATCAAAACAGGAAGAAAACCTTACATTCAGTCCAAAGAACATGGCAAACGAGCTTGTGTTTGACAGGGCCGAACGATTTTGGCGCCAGAGACTTGATTCAAACCGCGCCGAAATTCTTCTTGGAATCCGCGACACAATGATTTCTATGGCACAGCTTATGCGCCATCACAGAAGTCTTATCTGGAATGCAGATTCCGGACTTCTTCTTTGGGATGTAATCCGAAAAACTCCGGAAGGCGTTACCTGTGGTGTTTGTAAAACAGAAAAAGGGAAACAGATTCTTGAACAGTATTGCCGCACTCTTGGAGATCTTGATAAACCGATTCTTCAGGCCAGAGGCACTTCCCTTTCTACAGATTTTCTTACACAAAAAGATTTTTACAATGTCCTTGTAAACTTTCAGTATAAGGGCGCAATCTTTGACCGCATATTCTTTACAGACCCGTTTGCCAGCGAGCCGTCCATCATTGCTCTTGCAGAATCAATTAAAGGTGTCCTGACTCCTCAAAAATATGAAGAAACCGAAACCGGGCAAAAAAAAGCAGCAGACGATAATGAAGAAGACTTTGTTTACGAATCTCCGCTTGCAAAAGGCTTTAAGCTCATAATTTCACAAAAAATTCCGTGTAAAGGCCAGCATATAAGTGAGATTGTTCGCAAACAGATTTTGACTCCAGACTCTGTTGAACCATTTGCTGCAATCTTAAACAAGATGGAAGAAGCTGAGCAGGAATTCTTTGGCGACAGAGATAATCCGCTTTTCTCATGGGACGGACTTTTTATTGCAAACACCTTCCGCAAAAAAGGCTTTACTGTAAAAATTGCAACCCAGGAGCTCACCGAAAAACGAAAAATCACTCCTGCCGAAATTGAAAAATGGTTTACAAAAGAAACTTCTGCTTATGCTGCCAAGCTCTGCAGTTCAGTCGGAAACGCAGATATACAGAAAATCGTAAATCTTCTGATTGCAGCCTGCGACAAAACGCTGTTTGACTGGAAGAGTGAGATTTCATTCTTTATTATTGAAGATGCTTCAACCCCTTCTAAAGACGAAGCTAATTCCTGATAGCGTCTATATTGGCACGACCACCCGGTACAAATGGAAGAACGTTTTCTTCTGAATCTACACTGCATTTTACAAAGCAAGGCTTTGCAGCATCACTTGAATCAAAAGCTTTTTTGTACCATTCAGAATCTGTATCTGCATCTACAGTTTTAATACCAAATCCATTTGCAATTGCAAGCAGATCAGGATTCTGTTCAAAAACAGAAGCGCTGTAGTTTTTATCAAAAAGATATTTTTGCTGCTGATAAACCATTCCAAGAGTTCCATTCTGCAAAACAATAACTGTAACAGGAAGGTTTAATTCACGCAGGGTTGCAAGCTCCTGAATATTCATCATAATTGAACCATCACCGCTTATACAGATAATTCGTTTGTCCGGATTTGCGATTGCAGCTCCAATTGCAGATGGAAGTCCAAAGCCCATAGTTCCAAGAGAACCGGATGTAAGGAATGAGCGGGGACGATCTACAGGATAATACTGGGCAGCCCACATCTGATGCTGACCAACATCTGTTGTAATAATAAGATTATCCTGATTCAAGCCTGAATAAGCAGCATATTCCGGAAGCTTTGCAATAAGTTCACGAGGATTTGTAAGCTTTTCGCCGGCAGGACGTCCGCTTTGTGTAGAAAGATTTTCTTCCTTGAGTTTTTGAATCTTCTTGAGCCAGGAAGCTTCGGCTTTAATATTCTTTTCAGAAACCAGTTGTGCAAGCACCGGGAAAACAGATTCAACATCTGCAACCACAGAAACTGCAGAAGAAAGAATTTTATCTACTTCGGCTGCATCTACATCAATATGAATAATCTTTGCTTTAGGACAGAATTTAGAAGCAAGACCTGTAGCTCTGTCATCAAAACGAACACCAGCTGCAATTACTACATCTGCTTCGTTCATTGCAACATTGGCTGCATAACTTCCGTGCATACCAACCATTCCAATAAATGAAGGTGCATCCGACGGAATACAGCCAAGCCCCATAAGGCTTGTTACAACCGGCAGAGGATAGCTGTTTACAAAATTCAATACTCCAGTAGAAGCCTGGTTTGAATTACAGCCACCACCACAGAACAGCACAGGCTTTTTTGCATTTGCAAGCAGCTCCGAAATCTGTCCCATCTTTTCTGCATACTCATCAATAGGAGTGTGAAATCTTATGTCATGTACGCGAACCTTAGAAATATCAGGCCAGTCTTTAAACTCACATTCCTTAGTCTGAACATCGCGTGGAATATCAATTAAAACCGGCCCCGGTCTTCCGTTAAGTGCAATTTCAAAAGCGCGGGGAATTGCATCCAAAAGCTCTTCGGGCTTTTTTACAAGGATGGAATGCTTTGTTACAGGAAAAGACAAACCAAAAGTATCTGCTTCCTGAAAAGCATCTGTACCAATCTGAGTTGTATTTACCTGTCCTGTTATTGCAATAATTGGAACTGAGTCTGCACGTGCATCGGCAACTGCAGTTAAAAGATTAAGAGCACCCGGACCACTTGTAGCCATACATACAGCTACGTTTCCTGTTGAACGTGCAATTCCCTGAGCAATAAAGCCCGCAGCCTGTTCCTGGCGCACAAGGACGTGACGGATCTTAGATTTGTTCAGTTCATCATACAAAGGAAGAATCATTCCACCAGGTATGCCTGCAACAGTTTCGATTCCATACATTTCCAAAAGTTTAACAATAATTTGTGCACCAGTACATTTCATAAACGACCTCAATTTAAAATATTAATTGATAGTATCATATTTTGGGGGTGGATTCAATGGACAAGAGTGCTCTGAGCTTAATTAAACAAAAGCTCAAAGAAAGCGCCATGAGGCTCGACGTTTCCTGCACTTATGGAAGCATCAAGCGCTCCGGCCAAGGTTTTTGCAATAGATAATCCAAGACCTGAGCCACCGGCTTTTCTTGTATGAGCTTCGTCTCCACGGAAAAAGCGTTCAAAAACGTGTGGCAATGCTTCTTGAGAAATCCCCGGACCATTATCTGCTTCGGCAATAAAAATTTTATCATCCAATATGCCGGCTCTGAGGATGATTTTACAGTTTTCTCCGGCAAACTTTATACTGTTAGAAACCAGAACGGTTAAAATCTGATGGAGCATCTCCGGGTCAGTTTCCAGAATAAAGGGTTTGTCGCCGTAGTGAAGGTTGAACTTTGCTTTAGGAGCAACAGCGGCAAATTCTTCGGCAACCCGTTCAAAAACCTCTCCAATATTTACAGTAGTTGTCTGAGGCTTAATTCTTCCACTTTCTATTCTGGAAATTTGCAGAAGATTTTCTATGATTGCATGCATTGATTTGGATTCATTTTTTATTGCGTTCAGCGATTTTTCAAGCTGTTCTGGTTTATCTTTACCCCAGCGAAGCAAAAGATTTGCCTGACCCGATATTACTGTAAGCGGAGTATTAAGCTCGTGTGATACATCGCTTGAAAACTGGCGTTCACGGTCAAAGTCTGCCTTAATCCGCAGAAAGAGTTCATTAAAGGTACGCGAAAGCTCATCAATTTCATCTCCACGCCCTGTTAATGGCAGCTGACCATCAAGGTTTTCTGTAGTCATAGCCTGTGCTGCTCTTGTTATCTTTACAACAGGATTAATTGTGTTTTTGGTAATATAAAGGGATACAAGGAAAGAAAGCAGAAGAACCGGCAGTGCCATTAAAAGCAGCGAAATCGGAAGTCTTGAAAAAATCATCGAAAAAGAATCGTTTTCTATATTAAAAGCAACTGCACAGACAATTGAAGTTTCGCCTATCCAATGGGTTTCTGCATAATAAAGAATATCAAGGTCGCCGTCAAAAAAGAAATCTTTTTCAAAATAGCGTAATGCCTTTTCACCTGAATCTTTTAGAAGCGGAAGAAACGGGTCATTAGTTGCAATTACATTTTCGGTTTCAACCTTATATACAATGTAGGTCATATAATACGGAATATCAAAGGAAGAGGAATATTGACTCTGTTCAGATGTTACAGAAGCAAAAACAATATTCTCGGCTTTTTTAAGTTCATTTGTCTGGTTAGCCTTTACTAACGTCCGTACAAAAAAAAGGAATCCAAAAGACAATAAAAGAATTGAGGTTGTAAGAATAAACATAAAGCGCAGAGAAAGTCTGACTGCAAAAGATTTTTTCATCTTACCCTGCTACCCCATCATATAACCTGCACCACGCACAGTTTTGATATACTCTTCTTTTGTATGTTCTGCAATTTTTGTTCTAAGATACCCAACATAAACATCAATTGTATTTTCATCAATAAAGTGATCCTTTCCCCAAATTTCATCAATTATCTGAGAGCGCGATAGCACCTTACCCTGATTTTCAATCAACAGTTTAAGCAGCATAAATTCTGTTTTAGAAAGCGAAATCTCCGCGTCACCAATTGAAAAACTCATTCTGTCTACATTTAAGTTAAGTGCTCCATAAGATACAAAAACTTCTTTAGGTTTTGCAAAGCTAACCCGTCTAAAAAGCGCATTTATACGTGCAAGCAGCTCTTCAATTTCAAAAGGCTTTGGAATATAGTCATCGGCACCAAGATTAAGCCCGTTAATTTTATCTATTGTTTCACCACGCGCAGTTTCCAGAATTACAGGAACAGTAGAGATTGCCCTTATTCTGCGCAGAACTTCAAGACCGTTTAATTCAGGGAGCATTATATCAAGTAAAACCAAATCAGGTTTTTCTGATTCAAATTTTTCCAGCGCCTGTCTGCCTGTAACAGCAAGACTTGTTTCGTAGCCTTCGTGTTCCAGCTCAGGAATAATAAAGTTAGAAATTCCCTCATCATCTTCTACAATTAAGATTTTCATGCGTACCTCGTCTATTTGGATCAATTGAAGTTTCTGTTAAACAAGTTTAACACAGTTTAAAATAAATTCAAATCTGAATCCGAAGTCTGTTCACCCTCGCCTTCTTTTGGAGGTTCTGTAATAATCTGCGGAGAAAAAATTTCTACCTCGGCCTTTGTTGGTGGAAGTGGATTTCCATCAAAAGAAAGGATTTTCTGAATAATACAGATTACTGTATCTTCTTCGGTGTAGAATTTAAGTTTAATTATGTTGCCCTTGCGGTTAAATAAAAAATGAGTATCTGGATCCAGTGGCTTTTGGTTAATAAAAATAGACTCATGTGTTATAGATCTTGGATTTATTGACTGATTAAAAACAACTTCCATTGTTACTGCATTTTCATCAAGACGCTCGCAGCTGATATTAATAATTCCAAAAGCAGCTTCTGCATTATCTTTATAAACTCTGTTACCTCTATAATTGATTATTTTATCTGGATTTCTTGCAGGAAGCTCGGGATTTTCAAAAAAAGGCTTATCCTGATCAGGAGGTAAAGGAGGAAACTCCTCCTGACCAGGATTTGCCAGACACACCGAACAAGGTATAGTCAAAAAAAAAGAGAAAAAAAGAAAATGAATGCAGCTCTTTTTTAAGCAATTCATAATTTGAGTATACAACATTAACATCCACAATGAATGAGAAATTGACAAGTCTTTCCTAAGAGTTTTCTTAGAATCGACTTATTGCATTTTCAAGATTCTTAGAATTTTTTTCGCTATATTTCTTTGCAGAAAACAAATTGTGCTGCCAAAACATACACAGCACAAACCATTCAATAACTATAGGAGTTACAGATATGAAAAAGAATTTTTTATCACTATTATCAAGTTTTCTTATTTTTGTAAGCTGCACAAATGGAATTACTTCCTGCGCAGAAAATAAAGAAACACAGGGACAGTTTCCGGGTCAGATGCCGGGACAGACCTCAGTAATAACCGATGACGGCAGTACCACAAATT
>JAILBH010000200.1 GCA_024681195.1 Treponema sp. | reverse complement strand
TTTGAAAATGCCTCAGGTTTTTAAAATCGGAGTATATGTTGTATTTATCTGGTTTGCCGAAGGAGTTCCTCTGGAATAAACTAAACATAATCTTGAAGGTTATAGAAGCCAGAGCAGATGAGATAATTGAAAAGTGAAATGGATTATTGAATAACGTTATTGCCGATTTTGGATACATGTGACTGGTAAATTATTTTATTGACAAACCATGAAGGGTGCGGGTATCCTATAGAAGAAATATTAAAATGTAAATACTAAAACCCACAATCCGGAGGACAAAATGAGCAAAAATCATTTTGGCACAACAATTATCGCATTATTTGCGATTCTTCTAACTATGTCTGTTTCTTCATGTAAAGGAAATGCTGTAAATGTCTATTACACAATTACCTATGAAACAGCTTATGGGACGGCTCCAGAGAGTAAAAAAGTTCTTTCTGGTACTATAATTGCAGCCCAGGACCTGCCGGAGCTTACAGCAGACGGCTATACTTTTGAAGGCTGGTACATTGATAGTACTAAAATAACACCCGAATTAAATTACACTGTTAATTCAAATATAACGCTTACAGCAAAATGGACAGAAGTAACAACAACTCCTCCGGCTCCAGCACCTGTTTATTATACAATAACTTATGTAACAGAACGTGCGCAGGCTCCATCAGCCAAGAGTGTTCTTTCCGGAACTGTACTGGCAGCTTCAGATTTGCCTGAACTCACAGCAGAAGGATATGTTTTTGAAGGCTGGTACATTGGAACTACAAAAATCACCGAAGGCTATGAAGTTTCGGGTAATATTACGCTGACGGCTAAGTGGGAAAAGGCATTTACCGTAACTTATGTTTCAACTTACGGACAAGCTCCTGAACCAATAAATGTTGCTTATAAAACAGAGTTAACATACGAAGATTTGCCGGAGCTTTCGGATGATGATGATGATCATGAGTTTGAAGGCTGGTATTTTGGAAGTACTAAGGTATTACCTGGTTATAAGGTTTATACAGATATGACACTTACAGCCTACTGGAATGGTAATGAACCGGTAGAAGTTAAGTATACGGTTTCATATACAAGCAGTTTTGGAAAAGCACCTGATCCATGGGAGTTTAAAGCAGGAGAGTCTCTTACTGGCGGCGACTTACTGACTATGATTCGGCCAGGGTATGAATTTGCAGGCTGGTATTTTGGCAACATAAAAATGGAAGTGGGATATCCGGTTATGCAGAATATGGTTCTTGTTGCAAAATGGAATTATACAATCACGTATATAACAGAACATGGAATTGCTCCACAGACAGTAAAAGTATTGGAAGAAACTGCCTTGACTGAAGAACATTTGCAAACCCTTTCTTGTGACGGATATCATTTTGCAAACTGGACTACAGGAGGTCAGACAGTCAATGTTGGTTATGTTATTAGAGATAATATAACTCTTACTGCTAACTGGACAGTTCCAAATCTAGGTTTCCTTGTTTCTATAGTTTCCAGTGCTTCACAAAGTGAAACTGATTTTAAATTGACAGCTGTAAAATCTGGATCAGATTATAGAATTACAGCAACTGCGGGTTTTGATATGTATTTCTGGTCTGTAGATGCTATAGATGATGAGGATAATTTTTTGTATGCGGATGAAATAGATGCTCTGTTTACTTCTGGTAATGTTCCTGCCGCTTTAACTCAAAACACATTGACCTTTAATGAACAACTTCTCCCAGAGGCTGTAAATAATGATGGAACTTATCGTGTATATTGTCAGGCTATAAAAAAACTGTATGATGCCAGTGGCAATCCTTCTGGTTTTGAACGTGCCGGGCTGGACCTTGTCGTAATTAAAATGTAGGAGAGGCGAAAGATGAAAAATAATAAATTACTTATTTCAATATTATCACTATTTGTTTTATTGTTGGCTTCATGTAAGGACTCTTTGATTCATGATTTTACTGAACAGAAAGGAAAGGCTACACTTTCTTTTAAGGTAAATGGGTCTTCTTCCAGAAATATATTGCCAGACACCTCTATTGATGATTTTACAGATGTTGTGCTAACAGGAACTCTAAATGGATCAGGAACACAAATTGCTCTTGGGACTTGGAATTCTATAGAAGAAATGTTAGAAGCTTCTTTAGAAGTAGATGCCGGAAGCTGGAGTCTTAACCTTTCTGCAAAAAAAGGCTCAGTAGTTTTTGCTGCAACTACAACTGTTTCTATTACAGCAGGGCAAATGGCAACTGCATCTTTTGTTTTGAGTGCCGGCAATACAGAAAAAGGTATTGCGGATATCACATTAAGATTCCCCGAAGGATCTGATGTCGTTTTAGCAATCTGGTCTTTTGAACCTTTAAATTCTTCTCAGCCGATGCTTAATACTATAATGACTTCACAAGGAATAAGTGGTGTTTATTTAATTGATGGTACTTATACGGACGGAGAAGGCTTGCAAGAAATTAAAGATAATGCTTTTACTCTTAAGACAGAGCTTCCAGCCGGTAAGTATTTATTTTCATGTAGGTTTGGGTATCAATGTGCAACAGATTTTGCGATAACAGATAACGGTCCTGTGGGAATAGATCTGCTTGGGGACTATTATGATTACATTGTTGTACAACCAGGGCTTGAATCAAAACTGGATTACACAATTGATTATTTTGAACTTCATGGAGTTACAAAAGCTGTTTCTACTCAAGAAGGAATGGAACTAACTATTGATGTTCCAAGGGGTACAAAAGATATTCTTCTTCAGCGTGTAACGAATTTTAATGAGGTTATGGCCAATCCTACAGAAGAGAATATGCTAAAAAATGTTATATCATTTGCAAAAATGCTGGAAAGTCCTGCAGTTTCTGCAACTACCATGACCTTTATTGACCCTTATGGTTATACTGAAGGACAAAAATTAACCTATGTAGTTATGTATAATTCTTCTTCGGAAAATTTCAGTGGTAGTTATTATATGAGGGAGTTTACTACTGCTTATGATGGTTATGCACTACCAGGTTTTTCGACATATCCGGAATTTGCAAGGGAATCAAATGCAGAAGGAATATCTACAAAAATAAAACTTGTAAAAGACCCTGTAATTGACTGGAAGGGGCATGAACTTGCCGGCGACTATATGATCTTCCTTTCAAGAGAATACGAAGCTGCCCTTGCATTTGAACCGGACTATATGTTTAATAAAAATACAAAAGAGATTTCTATTAATCCAAACAAGTTACATTCTGGTTCAAATCCATTAACCGGATATTCTCTTTGTTTTGAAAAAGACGGCTGGTATTATAACTGTGGGGTTAATATATCCGGATTGACTGGTGCTCAGCTGCCAGTTCTTTATGGTAGACCTAATGCTATTCCTACTGATCGTGGTATTGATATTGAAGTTTATTGTGATTGGCAGGGAGAAATTGCAGAAAACGGTGGCGAGAAAGTTAAACTTTTAAGGTCAACAAATTCTGATAGTGGATATGAACCTATTAAAGATTATGTAGATGTTTTTAACGACACTTTTAAATTCATTGACAGAAAGAACCTGCAAAAAGATGTTACATATTATTACAAACTTGTTGGTGAATCAGGAACTGTTTATGGAGATTTTCCTGCAACTTCCAGCATAGATTATGGGATCCCTCTGACAATAACTACAAAGCCAAAGCTTGAAGTGGCTGGTAATACTATAGCAACTTTTACACCGGGAAGCGTTACGGTTGATGACCATGTTGTGCTATATGATATTTGTTATGAATTTAAACAAAAAGATAATAACAACATTAAGCTTGTAGTTTCAAAGGTATACTATAAAGAAAACGGTGAGTGGAAAGAGAATTATTTAAGTGCATTCTTGCGTGAATACCGGGAGAATAACCCACGGCCTGATGATAACTATATTTTTGGGCCGGGTATTTATTATATTTCTAAAGATTTATATGAAGAATCTCTTGATGGTAAAGAGTTCATTTTTGAAAAAGCATATATTGAGTGTTATGATACTATTTCCAAACCCGATAATTCTCTTATTGATGTAATAGAGTTTACTCCCGAGGCCCAGGAATGTCCTTCTTCTTTTGTAATACATACAGATGTCATTCTGCTTTCAGGAGATCATTCTTCAAATGGCATTACATTGAATATAAGAAATATTCCTCAGGAAGCAGACTCAATTTCTGTCAGGAAACAATATATAAACAGTTATGGTGATTATGAATTGTTCCGTGTTAACAATTTGAGTTCCACAAGAATCAGTTTGTTAGATTCCTATGTTAATCCAAATAACAATTATTACTATTACACTGTCTATGCATATAAGGGAGATACCTCGCTTGACTACGCTACAACCTTAACACAGGGTTTTTCAACTTATGGAAAGGGCTTGGGCGAAATAGGATTAACAGTTTCTACTGCAGACAATACTGTTTCCCTGCAATTTAATCTCCCTGATGGTACTTCTAATCCTGTTATATACAGAGAGGGACCAAGTAAGGCAATAATTACACCTGCTTCGGGTAAGTATGCAATTACAGATTATTTTGTTCAAGCTGGCTGGCGCTATTCTTATTCATTATCTGTTCGTGTAAATTATGAGGGGGACAGTTCAATAATTTACACCCCATGCAGTGAAAAGAAATCTGTAGATTTTAGTGGATACACAGAGGATTTTTATAACTGCCCTGAAATTACAAAGGTTCCTGAATATACCTGGAATGTTGATGAAGCTAATAATTTTACTATGACCTTTACAGGTGAACCAGAAGTATTCAAAGATAATGTATTACCGGAGTTTACTGTTTCAAAGCTTGATCTAAACTTCAAGTTTGATTCTAGGTATAAGGTTACTATTCCTTATACAGGATCTAACACATTAACCTATAAACTGGTAACATCTGGTTCCTTTATCTATACCTATGAGTTACAACCAGCTTCCTACGGTATATTCACCTGCGACGATTATACCTACGAAGGTGATGCAGACATTTCACATGATTTGCTCTATATGGGTGAAGATACAGAAAAATATTGGTTGAAAGAATTGCCAGGATATATAGAATTAAATTAGTAAACGCATAAAAAAAGCCTGAGGGTTCGCCCTCAGGCTTTTTTTCTTATGATTGCACGCTATGTATTAGTACATTCCCCCCATGTCCGGAGCAGGTGCAGCCGGAGCCTTTGGCTCAGGAATATCAGTAATTGCACATTCAGTTGTAAGCAATGTACCTGCAACAGATGCCGCATTCTTCAAAGCAGAACAAGTTACCTTTGCCGGGTCAATAATACCTGCTTCAAGCATGTTTACCCACTTGTCAAGACGTGCATCGTAACCAATACCCTTCTTTTCATTCTTAGCGCGTTCTGCAATTACGCTTCCGTCAAGACCTGCGTTTTCTGCAATCTGGCGGATTGGTTCTTCAAGGGCGCGGCGTACAATCTTGTAACCAACCTTTTCATCTTCGCTAAGATCTGCAGGGATTTCGGCAAGAGCTTTTGCAGCTTCGATCAAAGCCATACCACCACCGGAAACAATACCTTCTTCCAAGGCTGCACGGGTAGCGGCAATTGTATCTTCTACGCGGAACTTCTTTTCTTTCATTTCTGTTTCTGTGTTAGCACCAACGCTGATTACTGCAACACCACCTGCAAGCTTTGCAAGACGCTTCTGGAGCTGTTCCTTGTCATAGCTTGATGTAGACTTTTCAATTGCGTTTTTAATTTCGGCAACACGGTCTTTAATTGCTTTTGATGAACCGGCACCGCCAACAATTGTAGTGTTATCCTTGTCAATCTTAATAGACTTAGCCTTACCAAGTACGTCAGTGTCACAGCTTTCGAGCTTAAGACCAACTTCTTCGCTTACTACAGTACCGCCGGTCAAAATTGCGATATCCTGCAGCATATCCTTTCTGCGGTCACCAAAGCCTGGAGCCTTAACTGCACAAACACGGATTGTACCACGGATTGTGTTCAAAACGAGTGTTGTAAGAGCTTCGCCATCAACATCTTCACAAATGATTACAAGAGCTTTTCCTGCATTTGCAACCTTTTCCAGAATTGGGAGAAGATCTTTCATTGCGCTTATCTTCTTGTCATAAATAAGAACGTAAGCATCTTCAAAAGCAGCTTCCATGCGTTCGCGGTCTGTTACAAAGTAAGAAGAAATGTATCCGCGGTCAAACTGCATACCTTCTACAGTGTCTACAGTCATGTCCATGTTCTTTGATTCTTCTACAGTTATAACACCGTCTTTTCCTACCTTTTCGATAGCATCGGCAAGCATCTTACCAATTTCTGGATCGTTGTTTGCAGAAATTGTAGCGATGTTTGTAATATCATCAGCGCCTTTTACAGGCTTTGCATTCTTTTTAATTTCGTCAACGGCAATCTTAACAGCCTTGTCCATACCGCGTTTAATTTCGATAGGGCGCATTCCTGCTGCTACAGACTTAATTCCTTCGCGAACAAGTGCGTAAGAAAGTACGGTAGCTGTTGTTGTTCCGTCTCCGGCATCGTCATTAGTCTTTGATGCAACTTCGCGTACAAACTGAGCTCCCATGTTCTCATAAGGATCCTGGAGTTCAATTTCTTTTGCTACTGAAACACCGTCCTTTGTGATTGTAGGTGCGCCGTATTTTTTGTCCAGCATAACCATGCGGCCACAAGGACCCAATGTAGTTTTTACAGCTTTAGAAATCTGTTCAACGCCACTCAAAAGCTTTTTGCGTGCGTCTTCACTAAAAAGTAATTGTTTAGCCATTTATATTTCCTCTTTTGTTTGAATAATTATTTTCTTTAAAGATAGTAAAAAATCAGCAATTCGGCAACAAAATTCGACTTTTGTGGACAACAATTGCAATGTGTTGTACAATATACTTTATGAGAAAGATTATATCATTATTAGTTGTTTTGTTTGTTGGCAGCGTTGTATTTGCTCAGTCTGCCGACGAGATAACCAATATCCTTAATACGGATCAGGTTACATATGGTCAGGTTTGCTATCTTTCTGCAGTTCGCCAGAATCTTATAACCGAAGCAGATGGTTATGATGATGCAATCAGAGCATTGTATGCAAATGGACAGATCCCGGAAGAGGTTGCAGGACAGCAGGAAGTGTATCTTCAGAATCTTGCATTTATTTATCTTCAGATGTTTCCTAATGTAAATGGCGGACTTATGTATAAACTTACAAAGGGTTCTCCTCGTTATGCTTTTAAAAAATTAAAGGCCGATGGAGTTATTTCTGAAAACGCAGATCCTAATTCTTTTGTTAGTGGTCGTACTGCTTTGAGCATTCTTACTACCTGTATGGTAAGATACGGTGGCGAAGAAGAATGTATGACAATGGATGTGGAGTAGGAGTTTAAAATGAAGAAAATCTTAGTATCTATATGTACAGCACTTTTTATTCTTGCGGCTCCTCTTTCTGCTTTTGAATGGGGTGGCGTTCTTAAAGATGATACAGGAATCACAACTCCTGACTTTAAGGCAATTACTTTTAATCAGTCAAATTCTATTTCTTTGTGGTTTAAGGCTCCTTTTGGCGAGTCAAAATTCAAACTCACAGGTGAAGGTTTTTATAAGTATAATCTTTCTGTTACAAAAGAAGGATTAACTTTTTCAAATATTGCAGACTTAACACTTTTCAAAATTGACGGAAAGGTTAATGCAGGGGCCGGACTGCTTACAATTAATGCAGGTCGTTTTTCTACAGCCGATGCAACAGGTGCTGTTTTTGCTCAGACAAGCGATGGTCTTTCAATCGTTTATTCTTTGCCGGTTGTAAAGTTTGGTTTGTATGGCGGCTACACCGGGCTTCTTAACTATTTGAATGTTCCAATGGCAATTACTCCGGAAAAAGAAAACAAGGTTTATAGTATGGCTTATGCTCTGGCTCCAATGGGAGTTACAATTGAGCTGCCTTCACTTTTCCTGAACCAGAAACTTACTCTCCAGGGATATGCTTTGCTTGATTGCGGTAAAAACAAATCAAACATGTTCTACGGAAACATTGCTCTTGCTGGTCCTATTACAAACAGCATTTACTACAATCTTGCTTCTTCTGTTGGTTCTGTAAACTTTAAGAATCTTATGAATTATTCAAGCTTTGCACTTTACATATTCCCAATAAAAGAAATCTCTATTAATGCAGGAGCAGAGTTTGGTTCTGCTGACCAGGGTAAGCTTGCTGCCTATACTTCGGCTTCTGTAAAGGGTACCGGTACAAGTGGTATGATTGCTCCAAATCTTACATTCATCTACGGAAACGATGTTTTGTATTTAGAGTTTGGCGGAAGGTACAATCTTACTTATAATGCCGAAAAATCAAACTATGCAGGAACTGGCGCCAATATAAATGCCGGTTTTGTTTACAATATTTTCTCTGACTTACAGGTTGGTCTGAACGCTACTGCCAGACTTGATTTGACAGAAGCTAAGCAGAATGACTTTGAAGCTAAATTGACTATGGCACTTGCATTCTAATGCAAAGAATTAATGGAGGCGATTTATGAAAAGATTTATTTCTAAAGGATTACTGATTGCATTGCTCCTTGTTATTGGAGGTTCTGCATTTGCTGCAAGTGCAAAAGTAACTTATGTTAAAGGAAAGGTTGAAGTAAGCCGTGGAGATGCCTGGGTTGCCCTTAAAGTTGGTGATGAAGTTAAGGAATCAGAAACTGTAAGCACAGGCTTTCAGTCAGAAGCAAGATTAAACTATAACGGTTCTGTAATGGCAGTTCCTGCTCTTTCACGCGTTACTCTCGAAACCCTTAGATCTACAAGTTCAAAAGAAACTGTAAGTCTTAAGGTAGATACAGGTGCCGTTCGTTCAAAGGTAACTCATACAAGCGGTAAAAAAATTGAATACGAAGCTCGTACTTCTGTAGGTGTTGCGTCTGTTCGTGGTACAGACTTTGTTGTTTACTCTGATGGAACTGCAGAAGTTTATGAAGGTGCAATCGTTTATTACGATGCCAATGATTATGTACCTCCAAAGGATACAGGTTCTGAAGAAGGTGAGGGCGAAGAAGAAGGCGAAGAAGAAGGCGAAGGAACCGAAGAAACCGAAGGAACTGATGAAGCTGGAGCCGAAGGAGAAACTGAAGGCTCTGGACAGGATCAGGGACCTGCAAATGCAACAACTTCTGCCGATGAAATTACTTCTAACTCTCCAAAGGGTGCAAAGGTTATTGGTGCCGGTCAGTCTTCTCAGATTAATGAAGATGGAGAAGCTTCTGACCCGTTTGACGAAGCTAAAAACCGAAATCAGAAGGCAAAGAATTCTGTTGGTTCTGCTTCCGACAAAGACGGTCAGTCTAGCGGTGCTACAGCAGCAAACGGTGGCTCAAGCAGCGGTTCTCAGAGTACTCCTCAGACAGGAACTATAGAAATTAAGATTACATTCCCTCAGTAATCTTGTTTATGTCAGACGAGCAAACTTTTGAAAACATAATTACAGTAAAAGCTCTTTCTTATTCTTATTCTGTAATGGATTCTCAAAAAGCTTTGGAGAATGTTTCCCTTGCTATAAGAGAAGGTTCTTATACGGCAATTGTTGGATCCAACGGAAGCGGAAAGAGCACTCTGTGTCGTCTTATCTGCGGCCTTTTGTCGATTCAAACCGGAGAAATCTGGATTGCTCCTCAAAAAAGAATAGGTCTTGTTTTTCAATCCCCTAAAGATCAGATTGTAAGCAGCAAAGTTTACAGAGATACTGCTTTTGGCCCGATCAATCTTAGATTAAAGCCGTCAGAAGTTGAGCTTCGTACAATAGAAAGCCTTTCGGTTGTAGAGCTTCTTCATAAGGCTGAAGCTCCAACTAATTCGCTTTCGCTTGGTCAAACCCAGAAGCTTGCGCTTGCCGGTGTGATTGCAATTAATCCGGATATTTTAATTCTTGATGAAGCGGTTGCAATGCTCGATTCTCAGTCACGGGAATCTGTTTATGAGCTTTTGAGAATGCTTCACAGCAAGGGAAAAACAATCATTCATATTGCGCATGATCTTAGAGCTGTGGAAGAAGCCCAGTCAGTAATTGTGCTTGAAAAGGGAAAGCTCTTTTTTGACGGCAGCTCAGCGGAATTTTTAAAATCAAAGCAGCTTTTGCAAAAAATTACAGGAGCTCCGCTAGAAGCCTGCGTTCGTAAAAAAGACGCATTTGCCGGCAAAGAGAAGGTTTTTTCTTTTAAGGATGTTTGCTTTGCTTATGATGAAAGTCGTGAACGCCCCGATTCATTTCTTTTGAATAATATTTCTTTTGAGCTTTACAAGGGAACTTTAACTGCATTAACCGGTGTTTCGGGAGCCGGAAAATCTACTTTGCTTGAGCTTGGAGCCGGGCTTTTAAATCCAGATTCAGGAGAAGTTTGCTGTAAGGAACATCCTGCTCTTGCTCAGCAGAATTGTGCGGCAGCTTTGTTCGAAGCCTTTGCTGCAGATGATGTTGCCTTTGGCCCAAGAAACCTTGGAACTAAGGGAAAGGCGCTTGTGGACCTTGTTCATAATTCTATGGATAAGGTAGGACTTCCATTTAAAGAATACGGGGAGCGAAGCTCTATTGGCTTGAGTGGTGGAGAACAGAGAAGACTTGCAATTGCAGGAATTATTGCACTTAATAAAGATATTCTGTTTTTTGATGAACCAACGGCAGGACTTGATGGGGAATCCCGCATAAATATTTTGAATATGCTGAGGTCTCTTGCACAGGAAGGAAAAACTGTTTTATATACAACCCATCATCAGGATGAAGCAGATTTTGCGGATGAAGAAATCAAACTTGAAGATGGAAAAATTGAAAATCCGCAAAGTCAAAGCTCTTTGCAGAATGATGCCCAGCTTCCTCCAATGCCGGTGTATAGCGCTTCGTCTATGATTAAATCATTAAAGGGAGCTTCGGCAAGTCTTTCGGGTTCTGGCTGGAAGGTAAAGTCAATGCTCGAAAAGCTTCCTCCTGTTGTGCGCCTTATTTTGTTCTTTGCTTTGTTTGTGCTTTCTTTGTGCGCCAAAAATTTAATTTTTAGCTCGGTAATGCTTGGGCTTTCCATTGTTTACTGCCTTTTTGCAAACTTCCGGTTTAAGCGGCTTTTAAAAAGCTTTATAAAGATTCTTCCGTTTCTGTGCTTTTTTGCGATTTTTCAGATTATGTTCAGACAGGCTCTCCCGGATGAAGTTCGTTATACAAGCTGGAGATTTTTTACTATCACTCCATCAAAGCTGCTTTTTTGTCTTAATTCAATTTTGAGAACCTATTCTGCGCTTTATTGTATAAGTGCCTTCTTTGTTTCTACTCCGGAGCAGGATTTAATAGACGGTTTTAAAATAATTATTCCAAGCCGTAATCTTATTCTTGTGCTGGAAGTAATTTTCAGGTTTATTCCGCTTTTGGTTGATGAAGCCGAGCTTATTATAAAGACTCAGATTATTCGTGGTGGTCTTGGAAAGGTTAAAGGCAAGCTGGCAAAAATACGGGCGCTTATTCCGCTCTTTGTTCCTCTTATTATAAGAACCTTTAGAAGATCCGAGGCGCTTGCAGACGCTATTGTTATGAGAGGATTCCATGAAAAATGATTTTAATATGTGCCCTATGTGCGGCAGTAAAAAAATAGAATGGAAGAATGACAAAAAATGGATCTGCCCGGATTGCGGCTTTGATTTGTACTGTAATATTGCTGCTGCAGTTGGAATTGTTCTTTATGATGATGAAGACAATGTTTTTTTTGAAGTTCGTGCAAAGGATCCGCGCAAGGGATTTTTGTGTCTGCCGGGAGGTTTTGTAGATGCAGATGAAACTACGGAGCAGGCAATTGTCCGGGAATGCAGGGAAGAAATGGGTGCGGAATTAAAAGAAGAAGAGGTTACTTACCTTTGTTCTTTTCCAAATATTTATGAATATAAAAATATTGAATACCATACCTGCGACATTTTTTTTGCCGCAAAGCTTCCTTCTGTTTATAAAAACATGAACGAATTTGTAAACACTCTTCACCGCGAAGAAAGTGAGGTTGTACGTTTTGAAGTTCATAAGGTAACTACTTTGGAAGAAGTAAATGCTCTCCCGCTGGCATTTGTGAGTGCAAGAAAAACTCTTACAAAGTGGGTTTCGTTATTAAAGGAGTAATGATGTATTATTCAAATTATGCTGTTTTTGCAGCCCTTGCTTTATATATTGTTGTAATGATTTCTATTCCATTCCGTATTAAAAAGAATGGTCGTGAAGGCTTTGCAGGAAAAGACCGTTCCTTCTGGATCAGGGAAATCCTGATTTTTACAGGTTCGCCGCTCTTAATTATTTTGTGTCTCTTTGTTCACTTTGAACTTGTCCCGACAATTGCCTTGTGCGGCTGTGGAGTGCTTGCGGCTTGGGCCGGCGTTCAGGAATTATTTCCAAAACAATAATGCGCTCCCTGTGTTCCCTGAGCTTGTCGAAGGGGTCGAGGGCACCAATAAAAAAGAGCCGGTCCCATAAGAACCGACTCATATATGTAATCAACCCGGAGCTTAGCTTCTACGGGCTGGAAAACAAAGGGCTGTCTTGTTTAAGACAGCCCTTTGTATTAAGGAGTGGATAGGAGTCGAACCTACCAATGATGGTTTTGCAGACCAGTCCCTTACCGCTTGGGTACCACTCCGTGTTTTGCTATGATAACAGATAATCTTGTTTCATGTCAAGATATGTGCTATACTATTACTGTCATTAGAAACAACGTGCTTTGTTTCTAGTGATTCTCTTTATTAATGTGGGAGTTTCTTCACGTGCCGGTGCGGTGCTCTACTAAGGAGATTTTTTATTCTATTTAACAAGGGACTTAATTATGTCATTTAGTTCTATCGTTACAAAAATCGACGATATTGTATGGGGTATTCCTACTATCGTCCTCATTCTTGCAACTGGATTGATTTTGACTATCAGCGCAAAAGGCATTCAGTTTACCAAATTGGGAAGAGCTTTTAAAGGTATCTTCAAGAAAAACGAAGGAGAAGGTGAGCTTTCGGGCTTTGCTGCTCTTTGTACTGCACTTTCTGCTACTATCGGTACAGGAAACATTGTCGGTGTAGGTACCGCTATTGCTGCCGGTGGACCTGGAGCTCTTTTCTGGATGTGGATTGCAGCTATCCTTGGTACTGCTACAAAATATGCAGAATGTATGCTTGCAATTAAATATCGTGAAGTAAAACCTGACGGACACGTCCTTGGTGGACCTTTCTATACAATCGAAAAAGGTATGGGTGCTAAGTGGAAGTGGCTTGCAGTTTTGTTTGCTGTATTTGGTGTTCTTGCCGGTCTTCTTGGTATTGGTACAATGACTCAGATTAACGGTATTACTTCTGCTGTTAATATGACATTCAATAATTCTGGTACTGCTTTTGTAATTGGAGAAAATTCATATTCTTGGGCTACTGTAATTGGTGGTGCAGTTGTAACTATCTGTGCTGCTCTTGTTATTATTGGTGGTCTTAAGCGTATTTCTAAGGTTGCAGAAAAGGTTGTTCCTGCAATGGCAATCGTTTATATCTTCCTTGGACTTTCTGTAATTATCATGAACGCTTCTAAGGTTCCAGCTGCATTTGCTCTTATCTTTAAGTCTGCATTTGGTTGGAAGGCTATGGCCGGTGGTGCTGCCGGTTGGGTTATGAAGCAGGTTCTTGATTCTATGCGTAAGGGTATTGCCCGCGGTATCTTCTCTAACGAGGCTGGTCTTGGTTCTGCTCCTATTGCTGCAGCTCCTGTACAGACTAGTGAACCTGTTGAGCAGGGTCTTGTAAACATGACTGGTACTGTAATCGATACACTTATCGTTTGTACAATGACTGGTCTTGCAATTGTTCTTGCTATGACTGATGCAGGCTTTATGGATCTTTACAATGCAAACGGCTGGGCTGGAATTGAACTTACTGCCAACGCTCTTTCTAACGTTCTTGGTGGTGACGGTGTTTCTGTTCACTTCCTGTTGATGCTTTGTCTTGCATTCTTTGCATTTACAACAATCCTTGGCTGGGACTACTACTCAGAAAAGTGTCTTGAATATCTTGCAAACGGAAACATGGCTATTGTAATGGTATTCCGCATTCTTTACATTGTTGCCATTGCAATTGGACCATACTTCACAGTAACTACAGTATTCGACATTGCTGATATCTTTAACGGTTTGATGGCAATTCCTAACTGTATTGCCCTGATCGTTTTGAGTGGCGTTGTAGCTAAAGAAACAAAGGCATACTTCGATAAGTATCCGAAG
>JAILBH010000169.1 GCA_024681195.1 Treponema sp. | reverse complement strand
TTTTCAGATTAGAACTTATTTCCCTAAGGGAAGAAATGCGAACACTGTTCTTCCTGTATATAATGCGCAAAAGGGAATATATGAGGCTAAAATTGGTCCAACTGGATCAAATGCTGAAAATAATACTTCAGGTGTATTTCAAGATTTTCTTGCCTTCGCGGATAAATATTATTCCAATTATGAATCTCACAGGTTTGCAAAGTTTGATGTATATTATGAGGATAATCCAGAAGATATATTTCTTTCTTTGAGTGCAGATCTTGGAAATAAATATGATATTACATCAATAGTGAATTCGTTATTTAATGATTTTTTGAGAGATGCAGATAGAACAACTGTAATTAAAATTACAATGACAGAGGAATCTGGAGCTTTTTCAACTTTATATTTACCAATACCAAAAAGATTGAATGTTGGAGGTGTATATCAACAAACAAGTCAAACTGCGAAATATGTATGTAATCCAGATT
The DNA here is from genome assembly GCA_024681195.1 of Treponema sp. GTDB lineage: Bacteria > Spirochaetota > Spirochaetia > Treponematales > Treponemataceae > Treponema_D. The sequence continues at coordinate 1,722 of JAILBH010000169.1, read as the reverse complement.
ACAATTACAAACCTTTGGGGTATAAGCTTTCATACAGAATTTATTACACAGTAGATAATGATTCAATGTTAAAATCTGGTAGTAATACAGTTCCTCTAACGATTACGATGCAAGATACTCAAAATGTTTATAAAGCGTATGTTGTTGCGAATGTAGATGATTCTGAATTTGGTGCTACATGTATTGTATGCAGTGCTATAGGAGATCCTTTTATATTTAGTCGTAATTCTAATACAGTTCTGACATCTCCATCTTTTTCATTGCCAGATACCGAAGATATAATATATGAATCAAATTCAGGTGTTGCAAGGTTTAATATTGATATAGGAAATCATCCAGAAGATGTTCTTATTTATGTTAATGTTGCAAATCAAATAGAAAGCCCTACTTATATCCATTATTCTTTCCCAGAAAATTCAATTATAGAAGTCCCAAGTGCAAATGACTATTATGTATTTCTGACTGTGGTGGATAAACAAGGAAATTATATAGGGCAAACCAATTCAAAACCTCTTTCATTAAAAGGAAAAAATAACAGTAAACCTTATATGAACAGGCAGGCAGGTGGTACTGTTTATAATAGACCACACGGTTTTATTGATTCAGAAAGTATGGTTTTTGGAGATTTCCCTCAAGCTAGATTAACAACTGGAAATCCAAAAATACTAAATTTTAATTATTACATTCTTCCATCTACTTACACTGGAAATAAATTTGACAAAGCTTTCCTTGAAAGCATAAGCAGTTATAAAAGGACAGCGCATCTAACACAGAGTGATATAACAAACAGTAATTATAATCTTTATGTAGGTGATGGAGATGGTCAATACAGAGTTATTTTTTATGTTGAAGATGATTATGAGAACTATGTTATACAGGGAATTGAAGGCACATTCAAACATTTTATAGCTGAGTATAAACCAGTAGTGAGTTATGCCTCGTCGAAAATTAAAGTATCAGCAGTGTCATATTCTAAGGAATTGTGTATCTCACCAGAAGCCCCTACTACAGAAGAGTTTAATACACATCCTTCTTCGTTAACATCTCAAATTGATTATGTGGCAGATATTAATAACAAAATAAGTATAAAATATCTTGAAGACAATGTCTGGAAACAACGAACGGAATCAAACAGTAGCCCAGAGATTAATGCAACTATGACAAAAAATGATTTTGATGATAACTGGACTTATGAAACAGCCTATTCTAATTATTCAAGTAAATTCTTAAAAATTTCTGGAAAATTTTCATCTGGGTATATATCTGGAACAGGAAAAAGAGCAATAGCATATTTTCGTGATATTGTTTTCATGAAACCTGTATACGTTTATTCCGGGTACCTTTATTACCCGACTTCATATGTTTGTAACAGTAAAGGCTGGTCACAATTAATAAACGGATATCAGATTTATGCAGACAAGCCTAGTTTTGTTCATATACGCTGCTGTCCAAAACTTTTGACAACTGGTAAAACTGCAGCTGATATAGACGAGTGGGAAGCACGTGGTATGGAGCTTGGAATTGTTTACAACAATGGTAGTAACGGCAGTTATACCTACAGCGACACAAACTTTGAAGCAGTTCCTTCTGGCTGGTATTACACCACAATCGTTCACTTTGCCGACGGCTCAGCAATTATGAGTGACGTTCAACAAAAGGACTAACTATAGCCAGGCGTTACGGGGCGGCGATTGAGCCCCGTTAGAAGGGGTAGCGGAAAAC
>JAILBH010000210.1 GCA_024681195.1 Treponema sp. | reverse complement strand
ATTGCATCATATTCATCCGTAAAATTTTTAGGTTTATAGGTTTTACAGATGCTGTTTTGATTTTTCTGAAAATAATAATAATAAGGTAAATCTGTATATACAAAACAATGAGTCAAATTTAATAATTTATGTGTAATATACAAATCTTCATGTAACCGGCCTACAGAAAAACGTAATTCCTTGAACAATTCTTTTTTATACAGCTTCATACAAAGCCCATGTTCAATATAACGTTTGCCGCCTGGAACAAAATATTGTTTTAAAATATCTTTATCATAGATTAAGGTTTCTGTAGATTTATATTGTGCAGTATCAAAGGCTTGTATTTTTTCAAAATCATCAAATCTGATTATTCCTGTAGATACAATATCTGCATTATGTTTAGCCTGTAATTCTATAAGAACTCTACAAAAATCCGGATGCAAAGCATCATCACTATCTATAAAAAGATAAAAGTTTCCCCTTGAATGTTCAATACCAAAGTTTCTTGCATCAGAAAGGCCGCCATTTGCTTTGTGATAAACAGATATTCTTTCATCTTTGGATTTAAGTTCATCACAAAGCTTTCCTGAATTATCTTTTGAACCATCATCGATTAAAAGAATTTCAAAATCTTTATAGGTCTGGCGTAATAAACTGTCTACGCAATAATTAAGATAGTTTTCTACGTTATATACAGGAACAATAATACTTATTTTTGGATTGTCGGTTTTCATAGTCTTACCTGTTTACTGCTCAGAGGTTTTGTTATTTAAATCTGTTTTAATTTGAGTAGTACTAATTTCTGGTGTTCTTTCAAGATAAACAACTTCGCATGAATCTTTTAAAAAGTCAAATTTACCTTTCCAGTCATCTCCCATTACAAAGGTATCTATATGATATTCTTTTACATCTGTTTTTTTCTGTTCCCAGTTTTCTTCCGGGATTACAAGATCTACATAACGGATAGCTTCCAGAAGCTGCTTTCTTTTTTCATAACTGAAATAACATTTCTTGTGTTTCTCATTCCAGTTAAATTCATCTGTAGAAAGTGCGACAATCAGATAATCTCCCAAGGCCTTTGCCCTTTTTAAAAGATTAATGTGACCATAATGTAATAAATCAAAAGTTCCGTATGTAATAACACGTTTCATATTTATATAATAATATTACAATAAATTCCTGTCAATGAACCAAAAATTTCATAAAAAAAGAGCGCCTTTTAATCATATGACGCTCTTTTTAGTAAAATTATGTATACTTATTCATTTTTTATATATTTTTTAGCATCTTTTATAAAGCTTGCAATAATCATAATTATTACGATTGCAATCGGGAATGCTGCAATAATTGATACAGACTGCAGGTTTGCCATACTGCTTTCATTAAAGATAAGCGCAATTGGCAGCATTATCAAAAGAATGGCCCAGAAAAGCTTCATTTTGTTGCTGGCTTCTTCCTGATCTCCAATCTGTTTATATGAATATGCAGAAGCTACAAGAGTAATTGAATCAAAAGAAGTTGCATAGAATGAAATCATAGAAATGATAAGCAGAACAAGAACTATCTGATAGCATGGTAAAGTTTTGATTATTGCAATTGCAGCTTCGTAAAGATTTTCTGTTTCCAGATAAATTGAAACAGCGTCAACCTTGCCTGTAAGCTGCATTCCAAGTCCATAGTTTCCAAGAATTACAAATGAAACAAGGGTTGCACTCATACCAAAAATATATGAACCAAGAATAACCTGTTTTACTGTTCGTCCGCGTGAAACACTTCCCATAAAGAATGGAGAAGCAACACACCATACAAGCCAGTAGGCCCAATAGAAGATTGTCCAGTTTTGTGGGAAAGAATTTTCTCTTAACGGATCTGTGTAAGTACTAAGTCCTATGAAGTTCTGTACCATGTTTCCAAGTGCAGAAAATCCTGTTTCAAGAATATAAAAAGCTTTACCACCAAAAATAAGTACGTAAACAAGCAGAACGCCGAATACCCACATACAGATTTTTGCCATATAGCTTACACCTTTCATACCTGTAATTACGGCAATTGTATAAGCAAGACAAATTACTACAAGAATAATGATGGTAAGCCATTTGCTGTCTGGGAATCCAAAGAGTTTTGTAATTGCTGTAGAAAGAAGAGGCATTGAAACACTAAAGGTTGTTGCAGTTCCGGCAATAAGTGCTATTACTGCAAGAACATCAATAATCTTTCCAGGTAATTTATCTGTTTTATCTCCGAGTAAAGGACGGCAGGCTTCGGAATATTTCTGCTTATTACAGCCGCGAACATGAAGCATAAAACCAAAGCAGGCAGCAAGGACAGCATAAAAGCTCCATGGAATTGGTCCCCAGTGGAATAATGGCATTGTAGAAGCCCATTCCTGAATAGAACCAAGGTCTGCAACATGGCTTTCCTGTGAATAATAAATCCATTCAACAAAAGAATAAAAAAGAATATCTGCAGCAAGACCACAGGTAAAAATCATAGAACCCCAGGTAAAAAAATTGTACTTAGGTTTTTCGTCTTTTCCACCAAGTCTAATTTTTCCAATATCGCTGAATGCAATCCAGAAAGAAACCAGAAGAATTCCAAGTCCTATAATTAAATAGTAAAGGCCAAGGGTATCTCCTAAAAATCCTCTGATAATTCCTATTACATTTGTAGAACCTTCCGGTTTAATTACAAATAATGTACACAACGCCAGGATAATTATAAAAGGAATTATCGTGGTTGCCGGATCAATTTTTCTTTTTTGTGTGTTTTCCATTTTCACACTCCTCTTTTATTTTCATAGTCTTTGTAAGCCTTGTCTAACTGACAAAGTTCTTCAAAACTATCAATTTCCAAAATGTCTCCTTTTTTAATCGGGTAAACTGTAAGTTCAAAATCTTTGGGATGACAAAACATTGCAACATCATCCCAGTAAATCTGTCGGTTATTATTCTGGTCAAATTCTAGTTCAAGAAAATGTTTAAGTTTTTTACCGTCTTCTTGAGTCCATCTTGAAACAGAAAAAAGCTGCCAGCCATTTTTACCGCCAGTTCTGCTGCAGCTTGTAACGATTCTTTGCTCATTCAAAGTCAATAGCCATTCGTCAGTCTGTTCATCTGTCCAGATACAGCTGTAACCTGACTTTGAAATTTCGCTGTTTAGAATTGCCTTATTATAAATTATCTGATCTCCATCCAGGATGATGGAATTGCATATATATTCCCGGGCTGCATAAAGGGAAGAAATATTATTACAGGTATCATAAAGATTATTCTCAATGATTGTTATTCCAGCTTTACCTTTTGCCCATTCATAAAATTGTTCTTTTTTATAGCCGACAACTACATATATTTCAGTTATTCTGTTTTCATGTAGAGCATCAATAATAGAATCTATCATTCTTTTACCGTTAACCTTTATAAGTGGCTTTGGTGTATCAAGAGTAACAGGCTTCATTCTGTTTCCTAAGCCAGCTGCCATAATAATTGCTTTTTGTATCCGACTCATTTATCTGCTCCAAGCTTTTTTATTTCTCCGGCTGCAAGCTTATAATAATCTTTTGCATATCTATACTGCATCAATGAATATTCACCAAACTCTACTCCAAGTTGTCTTTTGTATTCACACCAGTTACTCCATAAAAGACCGCACAAGGCAACATAGCAGTAAATTTTAATACGATTTTTTTGTGAACACCTATTTTCAAAATATAAGTCTATAAGGCGGTCAATTTGTGAACGTTCTTTATAAAGTGAATAAATACAGAACATGGCAATATCAACATGAGGATCCTGCATGCCGGCATATTCCCAGTCTATGAGCTGGATTTCTTCCTTACCATCTTTTGAAGAAAAAAGAAAATTATCCGGCACTGCATCTATATGAGTAAGATAAAAATCGGGTTGACAGGAATCTATATATGTCTTTAAGCTT
>JAILBH010000143.1 GCA_024681195.1 Treponema sp. | reverse complement strand
CAAGATTTATATAATCAATTCTATGAGGCATATTATACTATTCCTAAGAATTTTTTAGATATTATTTCTACATTTGAATTTGAAGGATATAGACTAGTTAATAAAAAACTTAAGTTTACAGATGAAGAGGATGTTCCTCTTGTTTTGACATATTTAAAAAATACTTTGCCGCCTGGTAAAAAAGGAAAGCCTTCTATTGCTTTAGAAATATTCGGATTAAAAAAAGAAAACCCCAGTATTTATGGTAATAGAACTTATAAAGACGGGCGATTAGAAAGATTCTCGGAATTTATAGAGAAATATGCAATCAAAAAATAAAAAATCTATATAGCAACTATAAAGTGACAATTTGTTGAAATCCCCTTATTTTTACTATTGGAGGATAAAATGAAATATAAAGGATTGTCACCAAATCAGAAACATTATTATGTATATTTATTCTTTTTTCAGGGTATGGCTGATGAATTATATTTGAAGGTTGGAAAGTCAGGAAGCTTAAGAACAAGACTTATTGATTTGACAAAAGGAAATCCAACAAAATTATATAAATCATATGTCATGGATGTTGGTAGTTTTGAAGAAGATGCAGACGGAATTGAATATATTTTTAAAAGGCGGCTGTCTCCATTAAACATACATGGGGAATGGTTTAAAGTTTCGTATCAAACACTGAACTTTTTAAGGTATATAATGAACATAATTAATATATCTCAGCATTATGATGAAGAAGTATGGTGTGTTAATAGTTTTGGAGAGTATTTTTCGAAAATGGGACATCGCTCCGAAAAAGGATTTCCATATGAATATGATTGGGATGAAGTTTTTAGACATGAGAATAATTATAAATTTCAGCCAATAGAATTTTTGGATGAAAACGAAATTTTTATTGATCACGAAATTGAATTTAGTGAAATTATAGATACAATTTCTGACTATATTAAGAATTCAACATATGAGTTCCCTGATGAATACGTTGATTTAGAACCAGATTTTGATTTCAGAGACTTCTTTACCAGTGATGAATGTGGAAAGGAACGCAAAGACTGGTGGAATTTCAGATTACCTTATAGAGATATTGTAGAAATGGAATAGTTCTTGTTACTTAGTAGAATCTTTCTTCTGATAATACTTCCACAGCTCTTCCGTAGCCAGTGCCATTTTTGTTACCGAAAAAGCACTGCCTTCCGGGTAAACATAAAGAGTGTCATTTATGGTGTTCAAATCTAAGCAGTCTGTTTTCTTTCCAAGATAATCGTATTCTATGTGAACCGAGTACTGAGAAGGCGCATCAATTTTTACGGTGTATGGTTCGTCTTTGTAGCTGCCGTTTAAGGTAAAGCCAGACATATCATGAGTTAGTGTTGCCATTCCAATGTCTATGTAGCGGTCGGCATTTGGAAGTGCGTCTACCTGAGCTTTAAGTGTAATTCCATAAGTTCCGTTTTCTACTTCATTGCGGACTTCGGAGCGTTCCCATTCGTACCAGTCTGGGATATGAGAAAATTCTGTTTGGCCTGTAAGAGCTTTAAGTTCACCAAGCTCTGACATTTCCCATTCTTTACCGCAGGAATTACAACGCACAGTTATTCCTCCGGAAGACATTTTGTATTCGGTTTTGCAGGCAGGACATTTGTAAAGAATTTTATGAAGACCTTTTGCCCTCTCCTTGTAGGTAATATGAATATTGTTTTCTTTTTGCCATTTAAAATCATCATATTCAAAATCTTTACGAATGCCTTCGATGATCTGAGTGTAATCAAGTTGAGAAACCTGCTCGGCGGTAAAAAGACATTTCATTACAGCCTGAGTTCCTTTAACCTTGTGATCCGGTAAATTATAAAAAGGTGAATTTACATGGTGTCCGTGGCAGATAAGAGTAACAACCGAAACCTTAAGAATTTTTGCAAGCTTACCAAGAGAGTCGGGAAGGATGGCAGTTGTTCCACAAAGGGAATAACGGGCTTCGGGATAAATTGCAGCGATGTTTCCGCGGTCAATTACAGTTTTGAGCTGACGGACCAGCGAAATATCATTTGTAAATTTTCTCTTACAGATGCAACCAATAAAACGCAAGAGCCATTCGCGTTTCCAAAAGCCGTCAATCGCCACAACATAGTTAGCCCTGTGTGGAAAGATAGCTTTAGTTGCAACTTTAAAATCCATAAAGGCATTATGGTTGCACAACAGCAGATACGGCGGCTTTATATTTTCCATATTGATTTTTGTAAGTTTGTTTTTGTGGGCTATTACATCCGGGAACGAAAGTGCCCAGATCAATGGTAAAAGGTGCTGCCTCATCGGCAACTTTTTCATATCAAAACGTTTGATGTCATCAAGCATAAAAATTCTCCTGATTTATTATATCATGCTTTTGTCATCTCGTAAAAAATTATGCTTGCGGCCTGTGCAACGTTTAAACTGTCAATTGAACATTCTTTTCCCTGTGCCATACCACTCCAAGGAATGATAACAAGCTCATCACAGTTTTTGCGGACTTCCTGGCTCATACCGTGTTCTTCGTTGCCCAAAACAACAAGAATTGGTTTTTTGGGATTAGCAGAAGCCGCTTTGCTTAAAAAGCCGACATCTTTTTTTGCTTCCAAAGCTGTTCCAATGCGTAGTACTTTTTGAGACAACGCCTGTAAAAGCCTTACAGAAGATTGTACGCTGTAAATATTTACATATTCCATGCCGCCTTCGGCAACTCTGTAGCTGCTGGTTGTAATTGAACTCTGAGCTTCATCCAGTGGAATTATTATATTTTTAATTCCAAAGAATGCAGCACTTCTTACAATCGCACCAAAGTTATTTGCGTTCCCAATCCTATCAAGCAGGACAGCGTTTTCTCCGCGTTCAATCCAGCCGTCTGTAATATCAGAATCAAGAGGTTCAATTTGTGGAGCTTCTATCATTGCAACAACACCCTGATGGTGAACAGTTCCACTAAGCTTTTCCAGATCTGCTGCCGGTTTTTGATTATATATTCCATGCGACTTGGCAAGCTTTTTGCAAAGCCCGCCAAATTTTGGAGCAACGTCCTGTGTAAAATAAAGACGTGTAATTTTTTCGGGATGATTCTTTTCGAGTTTTTTTACGGCAGCAAATCCGCAGACCGCAAGTTCATTTTTTTGTTTGTTTTTCATAAATATAATATACAAAAAAAATTCAAAAAAGTAACATTTTTTTTAAATCTTTGTTATTATAGTATAGTGAGGAAAAAATGAAAAAGAAGTTAGCAATGCTTTTAAATTTTGGTTTTTTGACAGGTTTGTTTGCGGCAAATCCACCACTTGCAGATAAAGCACAATATAAAATAACAACAATTAAAAGTCTGAATCTTAATCTTAGTTGGGAAGAAGTTCAGATTAATCCAATCAGCGGAAATGAACTTAAGGTTGAAATTTATTGTAACAAAAAGAGATTTGTACCTTCAGTTTCAATTTCATCAAATACTCTGGTAATTAAATCGGCTCCATCACAATACTCTTTCTTGCCTGAATATAAAAACTGTACTGTAATTTTGAATATTCCAGAAACCAGTAAATTTGACAGTGTAGATATTGGTGTTACCAGCGGCGAGGTAACCTGTAATTATAATTTTAATGCTGAGCTTGTTCGCTTTGATTCTACAAGCGGTGAGATTTCTATTGCCGAAGTAAAAGCTAAAACCTTTACTATTGATTCAACAAGTGGAAACGTAGAAACCGAAAAAATAGTTTCACAGACTATTGATGCGCGCTGTACAAGCGGCAGCATTAAGTGCGAAGGCTTTACCGGTAATCGTGCAACATTTAAAACAACAAGCGGCTCCATCCGCCTTAAGAACATAAATACAAACGAATTGATTTGTTCTTCAACCAGCGGTATGGTTTCTTTAGACGAAAGCGCCTGCGATATGTTCAACGTTTCTACAACTAGTGGTTCTGTTGGACTTGAACTTTTGCGGGCACCAAAAGACTCTTCAAAAGCAACATCCACAAGCGGTTTGGTTTTCCTTTCTTTGCCGGAGGATTCTCGTTTGAATCTTAATGTTTCAACAACCAGCGGAAGTTTTACAAATGCGATTACAAGAGAAAAGCTTTCTTCTCATGTTGATTATAGTGCACAGATTAACGGCGGTGGAACAAAAATCATTCTTAGTTCAACTTCGGGAAATATTACACTGGATAAAGGCAGTCTAACTTCTGCAGACCCTGTTCCAGTCATAAACTTTGAATCACCGATTTTTGACGGTATTTGATTTTGAAAAAGCGGACGGCTCTTTTTAAAACTTTTATTTTCTTTGTTAGCTTTGCCTTACTTACCCAAGCGGGAATGGCACAGTCAAAAAATATTGTTTATTCAAATTCCTTTGAGATTGAAGAGCTTAGCGCAATAGAAATAAATCTTAATTTTGAAGAGCTTCTTGTTTCTCAAATTTACGGCAGCGAAATTACAATAGAAGTTGGATCCAATAATCTGAATAAAATTCCCCAGATAAAAACGGAAGAAGGTGTTCTTAAAATAGAATCAGCTTTTAAACAAGGCAGCTCGCAAAAAGGACAGACCTGCTGTGTATATATTTATATTCCTCAGGATTTTAATCCACAGTATATAAAGCTTTTAAGCCAGACAGGAAACATTCAGGCTCAGATTCTTAAAGCAGTTACGGCAGTATGTGTGCAAAGTGCTTTTGGGCGCATAGATGTCCAGGCTTGTAATACAGAATTTTTAGAGATAAAGAATTCTAGTGGTGACAGTCGCGTCCAAAAGCTTTTATGTGATTATTTTGAATTTTATTCCGAAAAAGGAATTATCTTTGTTGAACTTGAAAAAGCGCCGCAGGCCCAATCGTTTATCAAAAATGAAAGCGGAAAAACTCAGTTATATTATCCTAACACAGCTGATTTATTCATAGATGTAAAAACACCATCAGAAACCTATATAAAACAAATCGGGCAGAACGGACCAGGCATAAAAATTTTGGGCAGCCAGAAAAATTCAAAAGTAGAAATTAAAGAATATTAACGGATGTTTTGAGAAAGAACAGTGTCTGTTTTGAGCTTGTTTTTTGTTGTAAGCTTGTGTGGTTGAGAAGTGATTACTGTTGTACCTTTACCCTGCTGGCTCTTGATTTCAATAGTTCCTTTCATCATTTTTAAAAGCTCTTTTGCAAGATGAAGGCCAAGTCCGGCTCCAGGATTTTCCTGATTTATTTTATTATCTTCGCGGGCAAAGGGTTTGCAGATATAAGGCAAAAACTCTTTTGAAATACCAATGCCATTGTCTTCACAAATAAATTCTACAATACACTCATCCTTTTTCTTTGATGGGGTTTGTCTTATTCCAAATTTAACGGTTCCGCCTTTTGGAGTATATTTTACTGCGTTTTGAACAATATTCAGAACAACATCGGTTGTGTGAATTAAATCCTGATAAATATACGGATGATAAATTTCGGACCAGGATTCGAGCTTTACGCCTTTTGCTTTGGCGGTGTCTTCAACCATAGAAGTAATCTTTTTTGTAGCATCGGTAAGATCAGACGGATTTTCTATAAGAACAATTTTTCCGCTTTCGAGATCAGAAAGATTGTGAAGATTGTTAACAAAGCTTAACAAATGCTCTTCGGATTTTCTTGCAATTTCAATTTCGCTTTTAATAGATTTATTATTCTGATTTTTTTTGTAAATTTCATTTGTTACATCAATGATAGCTTTTATGTCTGGCAAGAGCTCCAAAACAATATTAGAAATAAAAATATTTTTTGCATGGTTAGCAACCTTTGCAAGATTTACCGTTCGCTCCATTTCTTCTTCTTTTACAGCATGCAATTCCGCATTAATCTTCCAGCGTTCTTGTTCTGTTGCGTCATTTACAAATACATAAAAGATGTCGCCATATTTTTTTGTTTTTACAAAACGACCATAATGACGTAAGTAGCGGATAGAATTATCTTTTGCACGAACACGATATTCAATAAAAACAATATCATTGCCCGAAGCAAGCTGATAATTAATTGATTTCAAAATATATTCTTTGTCTTCTTTGTTAATAATTCCATCAAAGGAATTTGAAGTGTACTGTCTTACTTCTTCTGCAGATTTACAGCCAAGAATATTCATGAGCTCATGATTAAAGGAAATGAGTTCCATATCTCCATCGGCATGATAAGAAAAGAAGCCGCCGGGAACTCCTTCTGCAACTTCGTTTGCAGCAATAAGCATGTTTTCGCCCATATGCCAGTCGGCATCATTGGCTTCATCTTCGCCTTGAAGCTCCTGAATGTGAATGCGCTTTTTATCAAGTTTTGCTTTGTTCAGATACTCTTCAAAAGCAGCAAGCGAAAGTGGTTTGCTGTAATAGTAGCCCTGAATAAAATCACAGCCAAGAGTTTTTAAAGTTGTAACCTGCTCATCTGTTTCGGCACCTTCGGCAACTGTAAGCAGGCCAAGCTTATGAGCCATCTTGATAATGTTTTCGATTACGACTTCATTTGTTTTGAGGTTTCGAACAAAGCTTATATCAAGTTTTAAAATATTAAGAGGGAAGCTTGAAAGAAGCCCCAAAGATGAATAGCCGGAACCAAAATCATCCATTTCTATCATAAAGCCCATTTCCTGAATTTTCTTTACCTGCGAAATAATTACTTCGGTATTTTCAGAATAAAGGGATTCTGTTACTTCCATATGAAGAAGTGAATGTGAAATATTATAACGGTCTATAATTTCCAGTTGTTTTGTAAGCAGCCCTGGTTCCAGAAAATCATGCCTTGAAACATTAACAGAAATTGGAACAAGAAGAATGCCAAGCTTTTCCCAGCGTTGCAAATCTTTACAGACTTGTTCAAGCACATAAAAATCAAGCTTTGTAATAAAGCCATTTTTTTCAAAAAGCGGAATAAACTGAGCCGGAGACATAAAACCATATTCATTGTGTTCCCATCTTACAAGGGCTTCGGCTCCAACAAGTTTTCCGGTGATGGTTTCGTGCTTTGGCTGATAGAAAACTTTGAAGTCTCCTTTTTCCAAAGACTGTTCCATGGATTCAATAATTCGTTTATCATCGAGCAGCTGTTTTTGTAGTTTATTTTCGTAAAAGGCAATGTTCTTTCCGTAAATACCCTTAATTTCGCGAATTGCAAGAAAGGCTCGGTCGCAGCAAATGAGCATAGGATTGGTTTTGCTAATTGGAGCATTTACACCAATTTTTACAACCTGATGTGGGATTGGAGCTGCAGAAAGAATGGACTGAGTTAGAGCTTCGACCCTCTGAACATCAACCTTTTCTCCATCATATGCAAAGAACAGGACGTACTGATCGCCACCATATCGGCCTACAATTCCTTTTGGTAAAACCCGTTTGAGCTGTTGTGCGGTATAAGAAAGAAATTCATTACATTTTTCTTCGCCATAGAGCGTGTTTGAAGATTTAAAATTATCAAAATCAAAGGCCATGACGCAGAATTTTTTGTTTGGATTTTCGTTACGGGTTTTTTCTGCCTTGTGAAGAAAGGCCTGCCGTGTATAAAGTCCTGTTAGCTCATCTCGTTCAAGTTCGTAGATGAGGTGATTTGCATTAGAAATCTTTACCAGGTTTTTAAGACGATTAAAGGTTCGTCTTGCATTAAAGGGCTTTTTTAGAATATCTATTACGTCGTATTCAAAAAGTTCGTTTTCTAAAGAATGATTGGAGGAATCCATTGTAACAAGAATCGGAAAATCCTCCAGAGAGGGAGCCATGCGGATCTCTTTAAGATAAGAAAGGGCTGTATCTTCGTATAAAATTGCGCCGGAAAACTGATGGGAAGTATCTTGTAAAAGAACAAGGCTTTGTTCTACTGTTGTGGCAACGGCTATTTTAAAAGAATCGGAAGCAATTTCTTTAAGAGTTCGGGTGTCTTCTACTGAGTGACCCGCAATGAGAATCATTGGTTTTTTTGTAGAACTCTTGCCTTCCAAACAAATCTCCTAAAAAACACCCCCCCACACTTTTATTATTATAAAAGTATAGCACATTTTTGGTGTAATTCAAATTTTTTAGGAGTTTGTTCTTGTTTTTTTGTAGGCTGAACACGAATTGCAGGCTTTACAGGAACCACAGTTGCCGCCACAGGAGGGATGACGGCCACTGCGTTTGTCTTTTATGATGGAGGCAATAACAAGAGCAACAAGTGCTATGAGTATGATTGATACGATAATTGTTCCCATTATATGCCTCCTTTTTTTATTTTACAATTGCCCTTGGTCTTCTGAACAACGCCCAAACAAACGCTGCCAGAACCAGTACGGCAAGTATAAATCCAACTATATTACCATTTCCGCCAAACAAGCTTCCGAATTGGTAAACAACAAAGGAAACAACGTAGGCAAAACCACATTCCCAACCGATTGCGGCCCAGGTCCATTTGCGGCTGTTCATTTCGCGCTTGATGGCACCAATTGCGGCAAAACAAGGAGCACACAGAAGGTTGAAAATCAGGAAGGAAAGACCTGCAGGAGCTGTGAATGCTGCTGCCATGTTAGCCCAGGTTGATTCACCGCCGTAAAGAATACCCATTGTACCAACAATGTTTTCCTTAGCAACAAGACCTGTAATAGAAGCAACAGCTGCCTGCCAGTTACCCCAACCGAGTGGTGCAAAGATCCAGGCAATTGCGCTGCCAAGCTTTGCAAGGATACTGCAGTCCATCTGATCTTCTTCAAGCATTCCAAAACCGCCGTCTGCCCAGCCAAAGAATGACAGGAACCAGATTACGATTGTAGAAAGCAAGATAATTGTACCTGCTTTTTTGATAAATGACCATCCGCGTTCCCACATTGAGCGAAGGACGTTTCCAACTGTAGGCCAGTGATAAGCTGGGAGCTCCATAACAAATGGTGCAACCTCGCCCATAAATGGCTTTGTCTTTTTAAGGATAATTCCGGAACAGATGATTGCAGCCATACCAATAAAGTAAGAGCTTGCAGCAAGCCAGGCGTTTCCACCAAAGATAGCACCAACAACAAGACCAATAAACGGAATCTTAGCACCACAAGGAATAAAGGTTGTTGTCATGATTGTCATGCGGCGGTCGCGTTCGTTTTCGATTGTACGACAGGCCATAATACCAGGAATACCACAACCTGTACCAATAAGAACAGGAATAAAGGATTTTCCTGAAAGTCCAAAACGGCGGAAGATACGGTCAAGAATGAATGCAATACGAGCCATATAACCACATGCTTCCAGGAAGGCCAGGAAGATAAAGAGAACCAGCATTTGAGGAACAAAGCCAAGTACGGCACCAACACCGGCAACAATACCATCGAGAATCAAACCAGAAAGCCAGTCTGCACAGCCAATTGCTTCAAGTCCGCTTCCAATTACAGCCGGAATACCAGGAACCCATACACCGTAGTCGGCAGGATCCGGGCCTTCGTCACCATATTTTTCTACCATTTCGTTAGCTTCGGCTACCATGTCAGAAGTAATTTCGATTGGATCAGAAACTTCCATTGTTTCGTCATCAACTGTAACATAAGTAACATCACCATTTTCGTAGGCTTCAAGGATTGCGGCGCTGTCTCCAAATTCTTCGGCAGCTTCTTCGTAAGCTCCGGTTCCAATTCCAAACAGGTGATATCCGTCACCAAAAAGTCCGTCGTTAGCCCAGTCTGTTGCGGCAGCACCAACTGTTACCATAGAAACGTAATAAACAAGCCACATAACAACAGCAAAAATTGGAAGCGCCAGCCAGCGGTTTGTTACAACGCGGTCAATCTTATCTGAAGCACTAAGCTTTGTGCGATTCTTTTTTGTTACGCATTTTTTGATGATTGATTCAATATAAGTATAGCGTTCTGCAGTGATAATTGATTCAGAATCATCATCAAGTTCTTTTTCGCAGGATTTAATATCTTCTTCGATGTGAGCAAGCTTGTCTGAAGGAATGTTCAAAGCCTTAATGATTTTTTCATCACGTTCAAAAAGCTTTACAGAATACCAGCGATGCTGTTCTGCAGGAAGATCGTGAACAACAGCTTCTTCAATGTGAGCAAGAGCGTGTTCAACACAGCCTTCAAAGCGGTGCTTGTACATCATCGGCTTTTTTTCGTTAGCTTTATTTACTGCAACTTCGGCTGCTTCAAGACAACCTTTTCCTTTAAGAGCAGAAATTTCTACAACAGGACAGCCAAGTTCCTTTTCCATTTCTTCAATATGGATCTTGTCGCCATTCTTTTTTACAATATCCATCATGTTTACGGCAACAACCATTGGAATACCAAGTTCTGCAAGCTGAGTTGTAAGATAAAGGTTTCGTTCAAGGTTTGTACCATCAACAATATTCAAAATTGCATCAGGGCGCTCTTTTACAAGATATTCACGAGAAACTACTTCTTCCAGTGTGTATGGAGAAAGAGAATAAATACCAGGCAAGTCCATAATCACAACTTCGTCTTTGTGACCCTTGAGCTTACCTTCCTTTTTTTCAACTGTTACACCAGGCCAGTTTCCAACAAACTGATTAGAACCTGTGAGGACGTTGAACAATGTTGTTTTACCCGAGTTAGGGTTTCCGGCAAGTGCTATTTTAATCATTTACTTTACCTCCACCATTTCGGCATCTGCCTTGCGGACAGAAAGCTCGTAACCACGAACTGTAATTTCTACTGGGTCTCCAAGAGGGGCAACTTTGCGAACAAAAATTTCGGTTCCCTTTGTAATACCCATGTCCATAATGCGGCGTTTAACCGCACCTTCGCCAGTCAGTTTTTCTACAACAACTGTCTGACCCTTCTTTACTTCTCGTAATGTCATATGATTCTCCTATTTTTAGACAACTATTTTCTGCGCCATTTCGCGGCTGATTGCGACTCTACTGTCTTTGATTTGTACAATAACATTTCCTGCAATTTCAGAAACAACCGAAACATCGGCTCCGGCTACGAATCCAAGATTTTCCAAAAAACGTCTTACTTCTTCTTTTCCAGTGATTTTTTTGATTAAGAAATGTTCTCCTGTCGAAGCAATACTTAACGGCATGTTATACGCTCCTAATTCTAGTTAGAGAAAGCTAACCAATAATTTTCTATAGATTAGTCATTCCTAACAAGAATGTCAAGAGAGTAAGGCGAGGCTAACAGAGTAAAAAAAGTGGGTTATTTTAGTAAGTCTTTTATAACTTGGGATGCAATTATGAGACCTGCGGCAGAAGGAACAAAAGCACAGCTGGCGGGAACGGTGTCTCGGATGACAGGTTTTTCTTTGGAATAAACTACTTTTACATCTTTAATTCCGCGTTTTTTGCATTCCTGGCGGATAACACGGGCGAGAGGGCATACAGAGGTTTTGGAAATATCTGCTACTTCAAAAAGGCTTGGATCCAGTTTGTTACCCGCCCCCATGCTGCAGATTATTGGAACTCCCGCCTCCTTTGCCTGGCCTATCAGAGCAAGTTTTGCGGTAACTGTATCCACAGCATCCACAACATAATCATATTCAGAAAAATCAAACTGCTCACAGGTCTCGGGAAGGTAAAAGCACTGGAAGGTTTTAACTTGAGCTTTTGGATTTATATCAAGAATACGCTCCTTCATGACATCTACTTTAGGACGCCCAACAGTCGAATGAAGTGCAATAATCTGACGGTTCAGATTTGTAAGATCAACATTATCTTTATCAATTAAATCAAGCTTAAAAACACCGCTGCGGGCAAGAGCTTCGGCAACGTAACCACCAACCCCGCCAATTCCAAAAATTGCTACGTGAGAGGCTTTAAGTTTTTTCATGGCATCCGGACCAATTAATTTTTCTGTCCGCGAAAATTCTTCAGGCATAAAGTAATTTTATCGATTTTTAATCAATTTTCAAAGGGATTTTGGCCCCCACTTCCTACAGATTTGAAATTTCACTATAATCTTTCTATGTCACGAGAAAAAATTATTGTCCTTGATTTTGGTTCTCAATACGCACATCTTATAGCCAAACGTTTCCGCATGCTCGGCTATTATTCAGAAATTGCTTTACCTACTGCAGATCTCAAAACTTTTGAAAACGCAAAAGGTGTTGTGTTTTCCGGCGGACCTTCATCGGTTTATGATGATGACGCTCCAGCTTTTAATTCAAAAATTCTTGAGCTTGATATTCCTGTTCTTGGACTCTGCTACGGACATTATATTGTTCAGCAGGGCTACAACGGAAAGATTGGCAAAGCTCCTGTGGGCGAGTTTGGATTTGCCCAGCTCAAGCTTGCAGACGGAATGGGAGGGGCCGCTTCAAAATGTCCACTTTTTAAGAATATTGATCCCGAACAGCAGGTTTGGATGAGCCATCAGGACGGAGTTTTACAGCTTGGTGACGGTTTTGAGACAGTAGGTTCTACAAAAGATTGTCCTTACGCTGCAACCCAGAACCTTACCAAAAAACGTTTTTCTCTTCAGTTCCATTGTGAGGTAAAAGATACACCTTGCGGAAACACAATCTTTCAGAATTTTGCAGACTTCTGCGGTATGAGCCGCAACTGGGATCAGGATACAGTTTTGAACTTTATTCTGGAAAATATTAAACGCGATGCCGGCGACCACAATGTTCTTCTTTTCTTGAGCGGTGGTGTAGACTCAACAATTACCTTTGCACTTTTGAACAAGGCTCTTGGTCAGGATAGAGTTCTTGGTCTTCATATAGACAATGGCTTTATGCGTAAAAACGAAAGTGCCAATGTTGCCCAGGCATACCGCAAATTTGGGTTTACTAATTTTATTACAGAAGATGCCAGCGAAAGCTTCCTGGCTGCAATTAAAGGACTTACCGATCCTCAGAAAAAGCGACTTGCTGTAGGCGAAAATTTTATTACCGTCCGCGATCGTGTTGTTGCCCAGCAAAATCTTGATCCGGAAAAATGGATGCTCGCACAGGGAACTCTTTATCCGGATATCATTGAATCAGGCGGAACAAAAAATTCTCATACAATCAAAACTCATCATAACCGGGTAGAAGGAATTCAAAAGCTTATTGAACAGGGTATGATTATTGAACCTGTACGCGATCTTTACAAAGACGAGGTTCGCGCAATTGGTCACAAGCTTGGACTTCCGGACGAACTGGTTATGCGCCATCCGTTCCCGGGGCCAGGTCTTTCCATCAACGTACTTTGCAGCAACGGAAAAATGTCGGAAGAAGATGCAAAGGAAATGGAGCTTGCACAAAAGGAACTCGAAAGCATTAAACTTGATATGTTCTGTGAAAAATGTACTGCCACTCTTAAGCGAGGCATTCTTCCTGTAAAATCTGTTGGTGTTCAGGGAGACTTTCGTACTTACCGCTTCCCGGCTCTTCTTACTTTTGCAGAGGAAGGAAACGGATTTTATCACTTCCCCGGTAAACATGAAAAACTTGAAGCGTGTTCATCAACAATTACGAACAGCGCTAAATATATAAATAGAACCTGTATAAGGTTATTTACACGCCCAGGCATTAAAGATTCGGACATGGCTCTTTATGAAGGTTATTGTGACCGCCGCCGTCTGGATCAATTGCGTGAGGTAGACAATATTGTTCTTACAAACCTTCACGCCTCTGGATGGTATGATAAGATTTTCCAGCATTTGACAATCATTTTGCCTTATGCTTCTACTCCGGAACATGCAAGCTTTGTTCTTCGACCTCTTATCTCTGAGGATGTTATGACTGCCCGCTTTGCAATGCTTCCTAAGGAGCTTTTAGATAAAATTGTTCAGGAGATTGCTGCTCAGCCTTTTGTAGACGCACTTTATTTTGATGCAACTAACAAACCTCCTGCAACCTTTGGCTGGGAATAATTTAAAAATACTTAATACAACAGGAGAAAATTATGTGTGGAATCGTTGGTTATATTGGTCAAAAAGAAGCAACACCAGTTCTTGTAAATGCTCTTAAAAAGCTTGAATATCGTGGTTACGACAGCGCTGGTATTGCAGTTTTTGATGGTGAAGATGTAATTGTAAGAAAGGCAAAGGGTGCCCTTAAATTTCTTGAAGAAAAAATTGCAAACGAAACAATAAAAGGTTCAATAGGAATTGGACATACCCGTTGGGCTACACATGGAGAACCAAGCGACATCAACGCACATCCGCAGACAAACGTAAGCGGTTCCATTGCTATTGTTCATAATGGAATTATTGAAAACTATATGGAGCTCAAAAGCTGGCTTCAGGCACAGGGAATTGTATTCCGCAGCCAGACAGATACAGAGGTAATTGCACACCTTGTAAACTACTACTACGAGCAGAACCCGGATATTTTTGCAGCAGTTCTTAAAGCAATTCACAAGCTGGAAGGAAGCTATGCTCTTGGTGTTGTATGTAAGGATTATCCTGACCGGCTCATTGCAGCCCGCAAAGAAAGTCCTCTTATTATTGGTCTTGGAAAAGATGAAAACTTTATTGCCAGTGATGTACCTCCGGTACTTGAATACACACGCGATGTTTACTTCCTTGATCAGAAGGAGCTTGCTGTTCTTTATGCAGATCACGTAGATCTTTTTACCGAAGACGGCGAAAAGGTAATCAAAGAACCTTATCATGTAGACTGGGATATTTCCTCTGCCGAAAAGGGTGGATATGCCCACTTTATGCTCAAAGAAATTTATGAACAGCCAAAAGCTCTTAAGGATACACTTCATCCTCGTCTTGTAAAAGAAAACAACAAAAACGTAGACATTAAGTTTGATGAAGTTACTTTTGGCGAAAACTGGAAGAACGCAGGACGCATTGTTATTACAGCTTGTGGAACAGCTTATCACGCAGGTGCCGTTGCAAAATATGCATTTGAGCAGCTTGCCCGCATTCCAGTTGTTGTAGATTTTGCCAGCGAGTTCCGTTACCGAAATCCTATTCTTTATAAAAACGACATCTTTATTGTAATCAGTCAGTCTGGAGAAACTGCCGACACTCTTGCAGCTCTCCGTCTTGCAAAAGAAGCAGGGGCTCACATCATAGCCATTACAAACTGTGTTGGTTCAACAGTAAGCCGCGAAGCCGACGACGTAATCTATACCTGGGCCGGTCCCGAAATTGCCGTTGCTTCTACAAAGGCATACACAACACAGCTTATGTGTCTGAGTCTTCTTGCTCTTAAAATGGCTCATATTCGTGGAACAATTGATGACAAGGAATTTCACGCACTTCTTGATGAGCTGGAAGGAATTCCAGATAAGGCTCAGACAATTCTTGATAATCAGGCATCAATTCAGAGATTTGCGTCACGCAATTATAACAAAGAAAAGGTATTCTATATTGGCCGTCAGTACGACAGTGCAACCAGTCTTGAATGTGCACTCAAGCTCAAGGAAGTAAGCTACATGCATTCCGAAGCATTTGCCGCCGGAGAACTTAAACACGGACCAATTGCCCTTATTGACCGAAACACATTGGTAGTTGCAACAGCAACAAGCCGCTCCCTCTTTGATAAACTCAAGAGCAATATTGTAGAGGTAAAATCTCGCGGGGCTGCAACGCTTGTAATTTCACAGGATGATTCAGGTTCTTTTGGCGACAGCGCAGATGAAGTAATTCTTATTCCGGAAGCCAACGAAGCCTTTATTTCCATGCTTTCTATAATTCCAGCCCAGCTTTTTGCCTATTATTGTGCCGTTCAGCGCGGAAACGACCCGGACAAACCAAGAAACCTGGCAAAATCGGTTACGGTAGAATAAAAGAATTATAGAATTCTAGAAAAAATTTGCTTTTCTCTTTAAATTCATAGATAATATATATTTATCATATATGCGGAAGGGTTTATTAGTAAGTTTATTAGGATTTCTGTTTTCTCTACCATGCTTTGCTCAAAATGGATTTTTTGATAATTATGTTTATCAATCCTGGAGTGCCTTTGGTGGGCTTTCTGGAACAACAGCAAACGATATTTATCAGACTACAGACGGATATATAAACATTGGAACCTATGAAGGTCTTGTACACTTTGATGGAGTTGATTTTAAAGCCTTTAACAGGTCTTTAGACAGTGATTTGAGCATTGTTTCTGTTCGTGCAATTCTTCAGGATTCGCACGGAAACTTGTGGCTTGGTTCAAACGACGAAGGTCTTCAAAAAATCTCTGAAACCGAAAACAAGCTTTATACTCTTGAAGATGGACTCCCAAACAGTTCTATTCGTGCCCTTACAGAAGATTCAGAAGGAAACATCTGGGTTGGAACCGCAGGAGGTGTTGTATTCTTAACACCAGACGGAAAGCTAATGAATCCGCAGTTTGCTCCGGGAACAACGGCAAACGGTGTAATAGCTTCTCACATTTTTTGTGATAACGTTGGCCGCGTATGGCTTACAATTTCGAATGAAAACGGTTTCTTTTTGTATACAAACGGGGTTTTTCGACCGCTGCTGGAATTTGAAAAATTTGGTACTTATTTTGCAACCTCTGTGTATCAGGATAAGCTGGGGGTATTCTGGATTGGGCTTGGAGACAAAGGTGTTTGCCGCATGATAAACAGTAATGCAGCAATTATTCATACCGGAACAATTCTTGATACAGTTCCAACCACTACAATTCTTGAAGACAAGAAGGGTAATATCTGGTTTGGAACAGAAAAAGGTCTTGTAGTTTATTCAAACGGTGAGTTTATTGAGTATAAGGGTGCCGAAGAACTTGTAGGTTCAAATATAAACAAAATCATTCAAGACAGAGAAGACAATATCTGGTTTGCAACAGACCGCAACGGTATTGGAAAAATGACCCTGGGTAAATTTAAACTTAGTCGTCTTGGTGTTACCGTTAATGCTCTTGCCGAAGATGCAGATGGAAGAGTCTGGGCTGGAACAGATGTTGGTGTTTTCTGCTATAGAAATGATGAACTGGAAACAAATAAGCTTACAGAATTTACAAAAGGGCTTAGAATCAGGCACGTAGAAGCTACCAAAGATGGAAAGATTCTTGCAAGCTGTTATACTGCTCCGGGACAGATTTTATATGATGGAAAAAATATAAAGACCTGGTCTATGGATGAAGGTCTTGTTGGAAACAAGGTTCGTGTTGCCGTAGAAATTAATCCGCAGGAATATTATGTAGGTACAACTACGGGTTTGAGTATTATTCATGCGGATGGAAGTATAAATAATATCCGTCAGGCACAGGGGCTCGAAACAGAATACGTAATGACAATTTATAAGGATAGCCACGGAATTATCTGGATTGGAACAGATGGCGGTGGTATTTACCTTATGAAAAACGAAGAAGTTTTTGCAAGAATTACATCTTCTTATGGAATTGCCGGAAACGTAATATTTAAAATAACTCAGGATGCAGATAAAAATTTCTGGATTTGTACAGGAAGTGGCATAACACGAATAGAAGATTTTGATGCTTCTAAGGGATTGCGTTTTAGATGTGCAACTTTAAATTCCGAAACAGGTCTTGGAACAAATTCTGTTTTTCAGGTTTTGTTTGATCAGCGCGGAAATGCCTGGATTACAAATAACCATGGAATTGCATCTATTTCGAAAGACGAGCTCATTAATTTCTTTAGCGCCAAAACATGCTCTGTAAATACAAAATATTACAGCAAGAATGACGGACTTGATTCAGACGGACCAACTTCTACAGCTCTTTCTTTAGTAGATAAAACCGGCCGATTGTGGTTTACAATGGTAGATGGAATAGCAATTTATGATCCTCTAAAAGTAAACCAGAACAACATAAGCCCTCTTATTCAAATTGAATCTATTCTTGTTGACAACGTTGAATACAAGACAAACGATGAACTGTTTATCCTTAAACCTGGTACCAAACGTATTGATATTAAGTTTACAGGTTTAAGCTTTGATGCTCCGGAACGAATTCTTTTTTCACACATGCTTACAAATTTTGATGCAGACTATTCTGCACCAGATATGAATCGTGTAGTTTCTTACACAAATATTACACCGGGAAAGCATTCATTTGTTGTTTATGCAATCAACGGAAACGGCTTAAAATCTAACAATGATGAAGTAATGTTCTTGTGGCAAAAGCCGTATCTTTATCAGCGTGCGGGCTTCTGGGTTGTTCTGATTATTCTTATGATAACAAGTGCAGGTCTTTATTTCCGTTCTCGTGAACAGAGAATCAAAAAAGAAAATTTGAGACTCGAAGCTTTGGTAAAGGTTAGAACTGCAGCTCTTGAACAGGAAAAACATAAATCCGAAAATCTTTTGCGTTCCATTCTTCCAGAAAAAATTGCCGACAAGCTTAAGGAAACAACCGGAAACAAATCATTCGGAGAACACTTTGATAACGTTACGCTGTTGTTCTCTGATATTGTAGGCTTTACAACAATTTCGAGTGGACATACAGCTAAAGAAATTGTAACCGCTCTTAATGAACTGTTCAGTCTTTTTGATGAACGTGCAAAACGTATGGGTGTAGAAAAAATTAAAACAATTGGAGACGCCTATATGGCTGCGTGCGGTATCCCGGAAGAAAATCCTGATCACGCAAGAATTATGATTATGTTTGCAAAAGGAATTTACGAGGATCTTGCAAAATATAATGAATCTGCAGATATTAAATTTAATATACGTATTGGTCTAAACTGCGGACCAGTAACTGCCGGAGTAATTGGTACTACCAAATTTATTTACGACGTTTGGGGCGACACGGTAAACGTTGCCAGCCGAATGGAAAGTGCCGCTAATCCTGGTGGAATAAGAATTACAGATACGTTAAAAAATGCACTGGAAGGTTCTGAATTTAAATTCAGTGACCCGATTGAATGTAAGATTAAAGGAAAGGGTATGATGAAAACCTTTGAAGTCATCATCTGATTGTTTGCAGGGAAATACACAAGAAATGAAGATAAACGAAATAAAAATTAAAAAAGCTTTGTTACTGATTCTTACTGCAGGACTTATGACTCTTTGTTCCTGTGCAAAAGATGAGGATAAATATGTAAAAATAGGTTTGCTCCATTCAACAACCGGCTCCATGGCTGTAAGTGAAATTCCTGTTCTTCAGGCAGAGCTTATGGCTATTGAAGAAATAAATAATTCTGGCGGAGTTCTTGGACATAAAATTGTGTTTGTTCAGGAAGATGGATGCAGCGATCCAAAAGTATTTTCTGATAAAGCAACCAAGCTTATTGAAACAGATAAGGTTGCAGCTATTTTTGGCTGCTGGACCTCTGATTCACGCAAAGCTGTAAGAACTGTTGTAGAAGATCATTATAATCTTTTGTGGTATCCGCTTCAGTATGAAGGAATGGAAGCAAGTCCAAACATTATGTATATTGGTGCAGCTCCAAATCAGCAGATTGTTCCTGCAATAGATTATTGTGTAGAAAATTTTGGAAAACGCATGTATCTGCTTGGAAGCGATTATGTTTTCCCTCAGACTGCAAACAGAATCATAAAGGCTCAGCTCAAACCAATTAATGGAGAAATTTTGGGAGAGCAATATGTTTCAATGACAGAAAAAGCTTTCTATAACATTATTGAAGATATAAAAGAAAAGCAGCCGGATGTTATCATAAATACTTTAAACGGTGAATCAAATATTTATTTTTTTGAACAGCTAAAAAAAGCCGGTATTGATACAGAATCAATTCCTGTTATGAGTTTTTCAATTGGAGAAGCCGAAATCAAAAATATTGGCGCCCAGAACTGTGCAGGAAACTATGTTGCATGGTCTTATTTTGAAAATCTGGAAACAACAATTAACGGACGTTTTACACAAAATTATAAAAAACGCTATGGTTCAGACTGCACTGTTGGAGACCCTGTAGAAGCCGGTTATATCGCTGTTTGGCTGTGGGCTGCATCCTGCGAAAAAGCCGGCAGCTTTGATGTAGAAAAGATTCGTATTGCTGCAAAGGGAATGTCTTATATTGCTCCGGAAGGCATGGTCACAATTGAAGGTTCTAATCAGCATTTGAACAAGAGGGCAAGAATTGGTCTTATCAGGGAAGACGGCCAGATAAAAGAAATATGGTCTTCTAATACTGTTATTCGCCCGGATCCATATCTTAGTGCTTATGACTGGGCTCGCGGGCTTTAATCCCAAATTCTGCCAATTTTAAAATGACAAATTTTCACAACTTGTAAAGGTCACGCAGATTCACTAAAATATTAATTATGAGTAAAGAAAACGAATTATGCCCTTGTGGTTCGGGCAAAACTTATGCTGAATGCTGTGAACCAATTATTAAAGGAAAAACAAAGGCTCCAACTGCAGAAGCCTGTATGCGTGCACGCTATTCCTCTTATGTAAAGCACGAAATTGATTACATTATCAATTCCTGTGTTGAAGGCGAAGAAGTAGGCGAAATTGATCGTAAGGCAACAGAAGACTGGAGTAAACAGTCTCAGTGGAATGGGCTTAAAATTCTTCGTACCGAAAAAGGTGAAAAGGATGATGAATTTGTTGTTGAATTTGAAGCCGATTATACTCTTCACCAGATGCACGATGTTCACCACGAAATTTCTTTGTTCCGTAATATTAACGGCGACTGGAAATATGTTGCAGGAAATGTAATTCCAACAACAGTAAAGCGTGTTGGTGTTAAAGTTGGCCGCAATGATCCATGTCCTTGTGGAAGCGGAAAAAAATTCAAGCAGTGCTGCGGACGCTAAATGGCAATTATAACCGGCTTTCATGCCATTGAAGAAAAAATACGTTCTCTTCCAAAGGATTCTAAACCAGATTTTAAACTTTATTTTAGCAAGCCGGGTCCACGTGTAAAAAAGATTTTAGAAGAGGCAAAGAAGGCTGCAGTTACCTGTGAACAGACGGACGATAAAACTCTTGATTCACTTGTAAGCTCTCTGGATCCAAGTCTGCGGGACCACAGAGGTCTTGTTATGGAGCTTTTGGGAAAAACAGCAGCCTCTTCTAACCTTGTTGATTTTGATGCATGGCTCAAGCAGTTTAATGCATCTGGCAAAGAAGCCGCTACAGTAGTAATTCTTGATAAAATTACAGATCCACATAATGTTGGAGCAATAATCCGAAGCTGTGACCAGTTTGGAGCAGCTCTTGTGGTTGTACCCGAGCACAATTCTGCAACAAATATTGCTTCAAACGAGGTAATTGGTCGTGCAAGTGCAGGAGCAAGTGCCTGGGTTCCGGTAACAGTAGTAAAAAACCTTGTACGAACCGCAGAACAGCTCAAGGAAGCAGGCTTTTGGATTTACGGAGCAGATGCAGGTGGTCAAAGCTGTACCCAGATGACTTTTGCAAAAAAATCTGCGCTTGTAATGGGCAGCGAAGGTTCTGGAATTGACGCACTTTTGCACAAAACCTGCGATTCCATTGTTTCAATTCCAACCTGCGGTAAAATTGACAGTTTGAACGTTTCGGTTGCGGCCGGCGTTTTATTATATGAACTGTATAGAAAAAGTTTGTAAAAAACAGGAGGCATAAAATGGATATTCCAAAGACCCTTAAAGACGTACAGAATTCGATTCAGGATGTTACAGAAACAATCCAGGACGAAATTGCTCTTAAGGCAAAAAGAAAAACCACTTTAAAATCTCTTAAATTAAAGAAAAAATACCGTCTGCGCAAGCTTAGACAGGATTATGAAAAGAATGTAAGAGAAATTCATATTCAATATTCAAAAAATCCGGAGCGTCTTAAAGCAAAATATGCTGCCGATGATTATGCCCGCTCTGAACGTAAAAAAGCACGTGCACAGCGCCGTATTTCACAGGAGCAGAAGGCTATAGAATTCCTGGAAAATGAGCGCGCCCTTTCTACAAACGAAGAAATTGCATCTTCAATTGTTCAGGGAATTGGTGCTGCTTTGTTCATTGCAGCCCTCGCAATTCTGGATACCCTTGGTGCCCGTGATGGAATGCCTTTCCGCAGTTTTACAATTGTGTGCTACACACTTTATAGTGCCTGTATGATTTTGATGTATATTTTCAGCTGTCTTCAGCATGCAATTACATCAATGTTCCCAAAAATTGTAATGGATAGACTTTCCCATATTTTTGTTTTCTTAAGTATGGGCTTTTCTTATACAACTTATACAATCACAAAAATTCAAGGGCTTCCAGGCTGGATAATTTTTGGATTTGTATGGGCCGTTTCTGCTATTGGAGTAATTTTCTACGCAATTTCGGGAAGAAAGCATCTTAAACTGAACAAGGTTCTTTATGCGCTTGCAGGTGTTTCTTTGTATACAATGACCGGATCATTATATCATAACCTTCCAACATACAGTTTTGGAATGCTTATTTGTTCGGCAGTGTTCTATACTATAGGATTTTTGTTTTACAACCTTAGAAAATTCCGCTTTTTGCACTTTGTCGGCAACCTTTTCTTTCTTGCCGCCAACGTTTACATGTTCTTCTCGTTGTTCTTTATCGGTTTCTAAGTTGCCCCTATCCCTAAACTCTGCTATAATAAGGAAATAACCCTAGAGAAATGAGTATATTTCAGAGTATTTCCGAGTTTTTGGAATCAATATTTAAACGATCCTCACCAGAAGTTCAAAAAAAACAGCAGTTAAAAAAGCTGGAAACAGAACTTAAAGACTCCAGGCCTGTAATTTATAAAAACGGCAATCTTGAGCCGAATTTTGCCGAGGCTATTTACAGCCTTTATAGAAATACCAAGGTCCTGGATGATCTTTTTATTACAACGGTAAGTTCTGCAGATACTCTCCGCCAGCACAGATTCGAGGCTCAGCTCATTATGACCGCATATTCTCCTGAATATCAGGAGCTTATTGCAAGTCTTTCTTATGCCGCCCGCAAGGAAGCAATCCTGAATGAAATTCAAAATGTAGATAGAATGTATATTACCCAGCGTACTAAGTGCGAAAAAATCTTAAAGGAGCTTAATTCAGACAGCTTCCGTCGTGTAGACAAGGATATTCTTTCGCTCCGTCAGCTGGTAGATTTTTGTCATATTACTTTTGCGCCAATCCTTCAGGTTTTTGATTTGAACTTTAAACCGGGTGATTTTACTTATCAGCCAAATTACAGCGAAATTCCTCTTTCAAAGGCTATAAATCTTCTGGAAGACATTTACTATCAGGTTTCGGGAATGAAGATTACAACTTCTACCGCAGACCAGGTTCTTGCAATTGCACAGCTTAAAAGAGGCGGAATTCTTTCAAACGAAGAAAGCGATGTTTACGTTTCGAGCCTAAAGAAAATAAATTATGTAATTTCCAAGGTTTTGACAGTAGACAAGCTAAAAACCCTTATCCGCCTGGCAAAACAGAATGTTACCTATGAACCCGAAGTTGCATCTTATACCGGTTCGCCACGTCAGGAGTTTGCAAACATCTTTCAGGATCGTTTTGATGCCGATGAACAGAGAATTAAATCAGAAATTCAGGATGAGCAGATTACAAACGAAGTTTCTACACTCTTTAAGAATACAACTTTAGATACGCTTTTTGGCTACAACCAGGATGCAAACATAATTCTGCAGCCAACAATTTCGCTTTCGTTCCAATGGATTCTTCCTATGCGTATTCTTAAAACCTTCCTGCGCATTTATCTTTCTGAAGGAATAAAGAGCCTTTTAAACGATATTGTAATTGAAGGATTCTTTAACAATCCAACATATAAATCTGTTTTTTCTACAACTGTTTATGCAGCTATAAATGCAAGCCAGAAGCTTCAGGAATTCGAAGACAGCTTTGGAAATGACCAGAGAAACAGTATTGCTGTTATGCAAAGTTATGTTCAGGACAGTCATAAAGACAAGGATTTCTTTAGAAAACTCGAAAAAATGGTTGTAACAACAAACAATGAGGCCCACGAACTCCTGCAAAGTATTTCTGCTACGCTGTGGACCTTGTATAGAAACCTGGATGAGCTGCTTGCCGATTCCAAAAAGCCTTCCAGCGAAATAATTTCTAATCTTAAGGTTCTGATGATATCTTCAAGAAACAAAGAAAACACAAATAATCTTGAAATTCAGTACCCTGATTGGAAAATATTTTTTGAAATTATGAAAAACTATGTTATTATTAATACAAGCGGAGATGTTCAATAATGGATTTTGATTCAATTATCAAAAATATTAATTCTCAGTCTGCAGCCCATGCGGATAATCCTACTTCGAGGACGAAGGATAAGGATATTCTTGAGCAGTCAAATTATTACGAAAAACGTATTTATGACCTGGAACAACTCATTGATATAGCCAAATCTTTCTGTTCAACACTGGATTTTTCGAACCTTCTTGAATCCATCGTTTACATTTGTATGGCACAGATGCACGTTCTTGGTGCCGAAATTTTTGTCCGCGACCCTATTACTAATGACGTATTTAATCTTGAAACTTCAAAGGCAATGACCACAGGAAAGAAGCTTTCAATTCCTGTTGCTTCTTCCATTACAACCTTTATGCTTGAATCAAAAAAGCCTGTTACCTTTACTGAACTTAAAGAAAAGATTACAGATGATGATGCAAGCATGCAGCTTCTGGCAAATCTTAATCCAACTCTTATTGTTCCTCTTATAGAAAAGAACAATCACTTAAGTGGAATTCTTATTCTCCAGGAACGTATTGCAATTGAAGAAGAAACAACTTACACCGAGTATGAGCAGAACATGATTATGTCTATTGCATCTTTAGCTACCGTTGCAATTAACAACGCTTCGCTCATGGAAATGTCTTCTACAGATATGATGACACATCTTAAGCTCAAGTACTTCTTCTTTAATCAGCTTACAGAAGCAATTGATAAAGCCTTCCAGCAGGAAGAAAACATTGCTGTTCTTATGTTTGATATTGACTTCTTTAAGAAGTTTAATGATACCTATGGTCACGAATGCGGCGACTTTGTTCTTATTTCTGTTGCAAATCTTATTAAATCAAGTTTGCGTGAAACAGATATTGCCAGCCGTTATGGTGGAGAAGAATTTACCATTTTGCTGCGTAAGGGTAACAAGTCAGAAGCCATGAAGGTTGCAGAAAGAATCCGCAAGAAGATTGAAGGTTATGATTTTGTTTATAACGACCAGCATCTTCATGTTACAGTTTCTGTTGGTGTTTCTGTGTTTGATACCAAGACAAACCCTGTTGAACTCCCAAATATTTTTGTAAATCAGGCAGACAGCGGACTGTATATGTCTAAGAATAATGGACGTAATCAGGTAACTTATTTTGATCCAGCAATACACAAATTAAAAGAAAACAATGAATAAGACTCCATTTTTTAGACGCCCCTTTAGTTACAAGTACTTTCATGTAACAATTTATTTGATTCTCATAAATTTTATTGTATTTTTTTTGTGCAATTTTGTTCAAAATCTGGTTTTTTACCTGGCAATGAATGTTTCTCTTGTTGTGTACCAGCATATGTGGTGGCAGTTTGTTACTTATATGTTTGCGCACCAGGGATTCAGGCATATCTTTTTGAACATGCTGGGTCTTTTCTTCTTTGGAGTAGGCGTAGAAAAGGCCATTGGCTCCAAAGAATTCCTGCTTTTTTATTTTACAACAGGCATTTTAAGTGCAGTTTTGACTTTTATTCTTTATTATTTTACCGGAAGTTACCGAATATTTTTATTAGGAGCAAGTGGAGCTGTATATGCAGTACTTTTTGCCTATGCAGTCCTTTATCCTCGTTCGATGATATTTATCTGGGGCATAATCCCAATTCCGGCTCCTATTCTGGTACTGATTTATACTGTTATCGAAATTGTCAGCGGCATTTTTAGTACCTCGAATATAGCACATTATACGCATCTGTTTGGATTTTTGGTTGCGTTTTTGTACTTTATCATACGAATGGGAGTTAATCCTTTTAAGATATGGAAAGACAACTATCGAAAGTAAAGCTGTTTCTCTGCATTCTG
Source organism: Treponema sp. (assembly GCA_024681195.1). GTDB lineage: Bacteria > Spirochaetota > Spirochaetia > Treponematales > Treponemataceae > Treponema_D. The sequence continues at coordinate 24,342 of JAILBH010000143.1, read as the reverse complement.
GTGCTTCTGGCTCCCGGCTTGGCACCAAGGCTCCTTTACGCACAAACTCCATCAATAATTGAGCACATACGTTTTGCAATCTGGGCAGATGTAGACGCCTATCCTGGTACCGAAGCTGCTGAAAAAGACGCCCAGGCCGGAGATTTTGACTATCCGATTGCAAGAATTAAAGAAATAGTACCATTTTTAATGCAGGGACTGGTTTATGGCTGGAATTTTGTGTATGTTCCGTCTGATAAAAGCCGCGGAGTAGAAGAATATTTAGAGGTTACGCCGGTGTGCGGCCCTTCGACAAGCTCAGGGACCGCAAAGAACAGCTCAGGGACCGCTGGTTTCGATATAAAATATTCGTCTGTCTGGATAGAAAACAATCGTTTTAACTGCTGGGTGGACTATACACGCACTCCTCATGAGGTTCAAACCTATAATTTGTGGTCTTCAATACAAAATCCGGCTATTCAGGGACGAGGTTTTGGTGATATGAGCCTTGGTTTTGAAGGAATTAAGCAGGCTGCCGAAGATGCACTCAAAAATGCAGTACGTGAATACTATAGAAATACCATAAAAAACAAGCCAAAAGAGATTACAGGCTCAGTTTTACTGCGAAAAACACCTATGATTGGAGTTGACGCAGGTCGTTATGTAATAAAACTTGATTTTTTTCTAGAATGTGGTAGTATTATAGAGTATACACAGTTTTGATTAGAGTGATACAGGAGGCAAATATGAAGAAGATATTTATCATTTCTGTTGTTCTTATGCTTGGTGCAGGACTTTTTGCACAGGGAATTACAGGTCATGGCGGATCTGAGGATTATGGTGATGTAGAAAACTATGAGGCAAATAAATTAAAGACAGAGATTATCATTCCAAAGGATTTTCATTCTACAGATTCATCTGCATCTGTAAGAATTGAATTTATGCCTATGCATGATGAGCTTCGTATTTATTATGAATGCATGAACGTTACATATGAACGCGGTCAGGCTATGAATGCAGTTCTTGAATGTCTTGATGATTTCTGTAAAGAGCACAAGTACAATACTTACAAATATCTTAAAGAAGACAAAGAAAGCTTTAAGAAGGATGATAAGGGACGCCGAAAGGCAATTTACATGTCACATGTAAAATTAGTTCGTTAGGTATTTTCCTATTATCCAAAATATTGTACAATATAAACCGGTATGAATGATTCATACCGGTTTTTTATTTTTTATTAAAGGTAGACCTAAAATGGATATCAAGAACATTATTAAAAATCTCCATCCGCTTGAAATTAAGGTTTTATTAAAGTATTCAGGACAGGATGAACTTACATCAGAAAAGCTTCAGAAGGAACTGGAGTATAAGGAAGGCCACGCCAACCAGGCTTTTTCATGGCTTTCTGGAAAGGAGCTGCTTAAAGAAATTCGCCGCACTCCACACACATATTTTGAAATTACAGATATGGGCCGTGCTCTTGCAAAAACAGGAACTGTAGAAGAACGCATGGTAAACTTTCTTAAAGCTAATGGCGCTCACACAATGCCAGAAATTGCTGCCGGCGTTGGATTGGAACAGAAGGACGTAGGTTCTGCCTTTGGACCTCTTGTTAAAGAGGGCGTTCTTAAGATGAATGAAGAAAAGAAGGTTGAATATACAGGGGCTGCACTACCAGAGCGTATTAAAGCCACAATGGATCTTATTAATAAAGCTTGTGCGGCAGAAGGCGGTCTTTTGAATAAGGACGATTTGAGTGCTGCAGAAGCTTCGGCTATGGAAGGTCTTGCAAAAAAACGTGGTGCTGCAGATGCTCCGTTTAAGATGATTGAGCGCGAAACTGTATTCTATAAGCTTGCAGAAGGCTTTGAAAAGGTTCGTGACGCACTTAAAAACGCCGGTGTTACAGGTAACGAAATTGGTGAAATTACACCAAAAATGCTTGCATCAGGCGACTGGAAAAACGGTACTTTCCGTGGTTACAATATTGCAATTCCACCTGCACGAATTATTCCGGGACGTACAAATCCTTATGTACAGTTCCTTGAAAGTGTAAAGGACAAGCTTTGTTCACTAGGCTTTCAGGAGTTTGATGGTCCGCTTGTAGAAACTGAATTCTGGAACGGCGATGCTTTGTTCATGCCACAGTTCCATGCTGCCCGCGATATTCACGATGTATACCGCATTAAAAATCCTACTCATGCAAAATTTATTGAAGAACCATATTTGAGCAACGTAAAGGCTGCCCACGAAACTGGTGGAAACACCGGTAGCCGTGGATGGAACTACACTTTTGATAACGAGTTTACACGCCGCCTTATTTTGCGTTCACAGGGAACTGTTCTTTCGGCACACCAGCTGCACAAGGCAGAGGTTCCTGGTAAGTATTTTGGTATTGCGCGATGTTTCCGCTATGATAAGGTAGATGCAACACACCTTAGTGATTTCTATCAGACAGAAGGTATTATTGCAGGAAACGACGTAACTCTTCGCGACCTTTTAGGAATGCTCAAGATGTTTGCTACCGAAATTGCCGGAGCCGAAGAAGTAAAATATGTTCCTGGATACTTCCCGTTCACAGAACCTAGTATCGAAGTGCATATTAAGCACCCTGTTTTGGGATGGTTTGAGCTTGGTGGTTCAGGTATTTTCCGTCCGGAGGTTACAAAGGCCATGGGACTTGATTGTCCTGTCCTTGCCTGGGGTATTGGTATTGACCGCATGGCATTGATGGCACTTGGCTTGAATGACCTGCGTGAATTGTTCTGTGAGGATATTGAGAAAGTGCGCCTTCGCAAGGCAAAGTTCTAATTAAATATTCCAGCTTTTGGATCTTTCAACGGCACGCAACCATTGGTTATAGCGTGCCGTTCTTGTATCTGCATCCATGTTTGGTTCAAAAATTGCATCAATTTTCCAGACCTTTTTGATTTCGTCTTTGGAGCTCCAGAAGCCTGTAGCTAAACCTGCAAGGAACGCTGCCCCTGTTACTGTTGTTTCTGTATTTTCGGGGCGGTAAACGGCTGTATTTAAAATATCTGCCTGAAACTGCATCATAAGGTTACTTACGCATGCACCTCCATCAACTTTAAGGCTTGCAATTTCTATGCCCGAATCTTCTTTCATACAATCAAGTTCATCTTTTACCTGGAATGCAATTGCTTCCAGCGCTGCACGGCAGATATGAGCTTTGTTTGCACCACGGGTAAGACCAACAATTGTTCCGCGCGCATAAGAATCCCAGTATGGAGCACCAAGACCTGTAAAAGCCGGAACAATTATTACACCATTTGAATCTGGAACGCTTTGGGCAAGAATATTTACGTCATTTGCGGTATTAATAATGCCAAGCTGATCACGAAGCCATTTTATAAGCGCACCGCCAATAAATACACTTCCTTCAAGCGCATATTCAACTTTTCCGTTCATTCCAATGGCAATTGTAGTTAAAAGCTTGTGTTTAGAATCAACCGGAGTACTGCCTGTATTCATGAGCATAAAACAGCCGGTTCCGTAAGTAGATTTTACATCACCTTTATTAAAACAGGCTTGCCCAAAAAGCGCTGCCTGCTGGTCACCAATCATAGAAGCAATTGGAGCTTCAAAACCGCAGATTGCTTTATCGGTTGTGGCATAAATGGCACTGGAATCTTTTACCTGTGGTAAAATACAGCGTGGAATATCAAGCAGCTGCAACAGTTCATCATCCCATTCAAGGGTATGAATATTAAAAAGCATTGTACGGCTTGCATTTGTATAATCTGTAACATGAGCCTTTTTTCCGCTCAGGCGCCAGGTAAGCCAGGTATCTACAGTTCCTGCAAGAATTTCTCCATTCTGTGCACGCTCACGAACACCGGGAACGTTTTCTAAAATCCATTTAATTTTTGTTCCCGAAAAATATGCATCCGGAATAAGACCGGTTTTTTGTCTGATAAGTTCGCCTTTGCCGTCAGAAATGAGTTTATCTGCCATATTTGCGGTTCGGCGGCATTGCCATACAATTGCGTTATAAACGGGCTTACCTGTGTTTTTGTCCCAGAGGATTACTGTTTCGCGCTGGTTGGTTATGCCAACAGCTTCTATCTGGTCTGGAGAAAGATCTGCCTTCATAACGGCTTCTTTCATTACAGAAAGCTGGCTTATAAAAATGTCTTCGGGATTATGTTCAACCCAGCCTGGTTTTGGAAAATACTGCTGGAACTCGCGCTGAGCCACAGCAATTTTTTCTACGTTTTTGTTGAATACTACGGCGCGGCTGGAGGTTGTGCCCTGGTCTAAAGCCAGGATGAATTTTTGCATGGTTTACTCCTTTTGGAAAGAGATTCCCGGGCTTGACCCGACAATCTAACTATTGTACCAACCCATCAATTGCTGGAACGATTGCTTTTCTTACTTCCGACAAATCTTTTGATTCAAGAACTGCAATGCGGAAAATTGAAGATTCAACAAGAATGTAAATGAGTTCTACTACGGAGTGAACGTTAAGGTCTTTTTTGAATTCGCCAGATTTCATTCCGCGGATAATTACTGTACTCAAAAGATGGCGCAGACGAATTATTCTACGGTTAATTTTTTCGCTTGGATTTTCGTGAGCTTTTTTGAGCTGCAAAAGATATGCGTGAAGAACATTGAACAGCTTAAGATTCTGTTCACAATAATCAATAATGAGATTTATCATTTTGAAAAGTGCATCGTGCGCACTTAAGGATTCATCATCAATAATGGCATTCAAATCCAGTTCCATTGCTATGAGAATCTGTTTAAGGCTTCCAATAAAAATGTCTTTTTTATTATCAAAATAAATGTAGAGAGTTGTTCGTGTTACTCCGCAGGAATCTGCAATTTTCTGGAAGGTTGTATCCTCATAGCCTTCTGTTGCAAATACATCCAGCGAACGCTCCAGAATCTCGTGACGTCTTTTATCATGTTCTACTACAATTGCCATATTACCCTCTCTTAAAAATATAAAACTTTGTATCCAGGTTTCCGGCCTTTAAGGCTTTTATACTGCCGGTTTTATGACCAAAATTTTCCAGAAAATTGTCGTGTGAAGTTATTATACCAATATCCCAGCCAGGAAAATCGTCCCAGAGCGAGCCCATGCTTTTATAAAGAGCTGCAGCCTGTTCTTCGTCGCCAAGGCGTTCGCCATATGGTGGATTACATAAAAGAAGACCGGATTCATAAGGTGCTTCAAGATTTGCAAAATCGGACTGAACAAAATCCGGACGCGGAATATGTGCGCTTATTCCAATTGATTTGAGCGCTCGTCCTGCTGTTACACAGGCATATTCTGCGTTTTTGCGGGCTCGTTCTACAGCCATAGGATCTATATCTGAGCCTGTAATTCTAACTTCTACGTCGGTGCGTATCTGGGAAGCTTCCTGTTCGCGGATTTTATCTGCTTTTTCTTTATTGTAAAAAGGCAGGTTTTCGAGTGCAAAGCGTCTTCCAAAACCTGGTGCAACATTAAAGGCGTAAAGCGTTGCTTCTATAGCAATAGTTCCAGACCCGCAAAAAGGATCGTGCAGGGGAGTTTTGCGTCTCCAAAGCATTTCCTGAAGCAGGGTAGCGGCAAGAGTTTCGCGCAAAGGAGCAACTCCACCATCGGCGCGGTAGCCTCGTTTGTGAAGCGGGAGCCCCGATAAATCAAGAAGGATCAGAGCTTCATTTTCATCAATGTAAACACGTACATCGCTTTGTTCCCCGCTTTCGGGCATAGTATTCATGTGCCAGACATCACCACATTTGGAATAAATGGCTTTGTGGACCATACCCTGGATTGAATGCTCGGAATTAAGCTTTGATTTATAAGTTCTGACTTTGTCTACAACAACGCGGCTGTCTTTATTCAAAAAATCCTGCCAGCTGATATTGTAAACTCCATCATAAAGTTCATCAAAATTGTAAGCGGAATACTTTGCAAGCTGTAAATAAACGCGGTCTGCTGTACGCAGGCACAAATTTGTGCGGAAAAGAGAGTCATCATCTCCAGAAAAACTTACGCGTCCAGGAGCGTTAGAGATAAGTTTATAGCCAAGATGTTTAATTTCATTACCGAGGATTTTTTCGGCTCCTACGGCACAGAGTGCGACTAAAGTATTCATTACAGTTGTTTTTGCTCCTGTCAGTTGGTTTTTTCGTTGTCGCTATCTATGCTATAGTCAAAACCAGATTCACCATATTGCGGTTCAATACGGAAGGTGTTAAGTTCGTTTCCGGTACTGTTCTTTACCTTTATGGCAGTTAATGGTGTCCAGATAATATATTTTAATTCTGGTTCTTCACCTTCTTTTGCTTCGGCATAGACTTTTTGCTGACCAACAATTCCAAGAAGAGAAATATCTGCAAAATAGAAAGACTGAGGAAGAAGTTCTTTTAAAGAAATACTCTGAAGGTCTTCAATTTCGTAGGCTTGAGTTACATCATTAGCCTTAAAAATAAGGGCCGGTTTGTAATTAGTTGAATAATTTGCAATAAGGCTTGTAGGAGTAAAGCTTGCGGTAGTTGTAAGGGTAAAGGTTGTAGGATTATAAATATAAGCTCCGTCCCCTACTGAATAACCATAGCTTCCATCTGCGGTAGTATGCAATGTATCAGAAGTATTTTGAATTTCTTCTGACCAGTCAGTTCTGTTTTTTTCGCCTTCTTTTTCTACAAAACGAACATAGTAGCGGTATTTTTTTCCGTAGTAGATGTTTTCATCATAAAAAGAAAAGGTTTGGTTTTCTTTGTTAAAACCTTTTGGGAAGATTACGCCAATTCTAAAAATTTCGGAATCTTTAGATTCGGTAACGTCCTGACGGTAAACGTTGATATATTCAGTACTTGAGTTTACATATGAACCATGAAGAACAATTGAGTTTCCATAAATTTCAACATCAGGTCTTGTAAGAAATTTGTTATCTGTAACATTCATTTTACATGCGCTGAGCATAGTTACAGATAAAAGGGCCATAGCCATAGAAAAAAGAATGAGTGATTTGCTGGTTTTTTTCATAAAACACCTCACTTAATTATCGGCAGAATTTGACTTTTTCTTGTGGAAAATATAGCAGCCAACCCCAAGCAAAATTCCGCCAACTATCATAAGGAAACATAAAATCTGCCCTGTAGATAAATTGGTTAAGGATGCATTTTCGTAAATATTTGCAGTTTTATCACCAAGTACAAAGCCGATATCCTCGTCGGGTTCGCGGAAGTATTCAATAAAGAAACGGAAGGTTCCGTAGCCTATTGTATAAATGCTTCCAAGAAGTCCGTCAAACTTTTTGTGCTTGCGTATAAACCAGATAATTAACCAGAGAATAATTCCTTCAAAGAGAGCTTCATAAAGCTGACTCGGATGTCGTGGAAGATTAACAAGCCGCATTCCTGAAATGTCCATTCCGATTTTTGCAGCCATATCCTGAACCCATTGAAGGGATGAAGAAAAGCGTTCTGCATCAGGGAAAACCATTCCAATTGGAGCGGTTGTAACTCGTCCAAAAAGTTCACCGTTCAAAAAGTTTCCGATTCTTCCAAAGGTAAAGCCAAGAGGAATACAGCAGACCATTGCATCTATCCAGCGCATTACAGGCTGTTTGTGTCTTTTGCACCATACAATCATGCCTATGAGTCCGCCAATAAAGCCTCCGTGATAGGACATTCCTGCAAAGCCGGTGTAGTTTCCCTGTTCATCAAAAGGAATAAAAATATACCAGGGTTTATGAAGATAAAGCCCCGATCTGTCATAAATTAAAGTTGAACCAATTCTTGCTCCCAGAAGGAGAAAGAGAATGCCTGTTCCCAAAAAGCTGTATAAATCATCTTCATTGATTGTATATTTTTTGCCGTCGGTTTTAAGGCCATTGAGCATGCCTTCTTTGGCAACCTTCTTGAGTAAAAAATATGCTGTGGTAAAAGCAAACACATACATGAGCCCATACCAGCGCAAAAGACCAAGAAATCTTACGCCTGGAAAAATCTGAGGATGGATCCAGGACGGGAAATTTACATATAAGAACATTTGAACCTCTAAATTTTAAAACCCTGCTGAACGGCTTTAACAAGCTTGGATTTAAGAAGCTGATTTTCCTTTTTGAGCTGAATTAAATCAAACTGCTGAGTTTTTATCATTTCTGCAAGCTCGCCGATTGTAAGCTCTCCGCCACCAACAAGGTCTTCAATACCCGAAAGCTTAAAGTCGTAGTCTGAATTTGCTTCTTCTTCTGCATTGTTAAAGGTATCTGCATTAAAGTGTTCCGGATCAAAGTCATCATCAAAGAAGCGTGGGGGTGTTTCTATAACCTTGTCTGCAATTCTGTAGATTGCCTGTCCAAGAACCGACTGCGGCTTATAAACAACAAGCGGCAGCTGCGAAGAAAGTGCTTTATCCTGAAGCATGTCGCGGTACATAAGGCCAAGGAAGTCTATATCAAGACCAAGATACTGATTGCAGGAGGTTTTGATTCTTTGTGCCTTAGAAGCATCTGCAGGATTTTCGATCATATTCATTACAAGGCGAGGGCGGAACTGCTGCATACGATTGATGAAAAGCTGAGTTGTGTCTGGATCTGCCTTTGCCAGAGCCTGTACCAGCTGTGGAATATAAAGCTTTTGCATGGAAGCAGAATCTTTTTTGAGGTTATCCAGAAGCTGGCGGCCAGGTGTATTTCTTTTGAATGTAGTGTAGAGCAGGCGGAAAACAGCATTTTTGAGGAAGAGATATCCGTTAAGAGTTGCTGTTACAGCCGGTGCCGAAACTACAATTCCCTGTGGAGAAAGCAGGAACATATCAAGAATAAACTGATGAGTTCCGGCTCCAAGGTCAAGAATGAGATAGTCTGTATCAATGTTTTTAAGATTTCTGATAAGCTTAATTTTTTGTGTGTGCTTAAGAGAAGTTAAGTCCGGAATCTGACTGTCTCCTGCAACAAAGCTTACGTTTTGATAATCTGTGGGCAGAATAATGTCTTTGAACATGGTTTTTTCGGTAAACCAGGAACCAAGACTTGCAGCGCCCGGATGTTGTCCTATAACCAGATGAAGGTTTGAAGCTCCCAAGTCCAGGTCTACAAGAACAACGCGTTTGCCCTGTTGTCCCAATGCGATAGCTAAATTGGCAGAAAGAAGGCTTTTTCCAACACCACCCTTTCCACTTGCAATAGGTATGATTTGTGCCATATCTATAGATTATACCATATAATCGTATTATTTGGACAGTTTTTAATGTTGAAAATCCCAAATTTTTGGATTAGTATTTAAATATGGATTATGTAATTATTGGAATCTGTTCGGTTGTAATAATCGCTCTTTTAGCTGCAATTTTTGCTGCCTGGGCTAATGCAAAAGCTGCAAAGAAGTTACGTGGCAAAAAAGATTCAAACCTGCAGCCTGTAAAATGTCCCGTATGCCAGAGTGAGCTTTTTGTAGGTGAACAGCTTATTTCCAAGGTTTACCGTCCCATGAAGGTTCCGGATCAGCTCATGACAATTCAGGGTTGCCCTCATTGCTATCCAAAATGTGAGCCCGGAGTAAGCCGCATCTGCCCGGTCTGTCATAAATCCATTGCTCCCGACCAGGCCTTGACCGCCCGCCTGTTTAATAAAGCTGTTGGAAAAAAGCATGTTCATATAATTGGTTGTTCTAACTGCCATAAGCCAAGGGCAGACTAAAACTCTTTGATAAGCGCCCCTATTTACTATCCCCTATAATTTCTATAAAATCTTAATATGAATATAATTGTTGTTGGCGGTGGTGGTCGTGAGCATACCATCTGCTGGAAATTAGCTCAGAGTTCGTTGGTTGATAAGGTTGTAGTTGTTCCGGGAAACGGAGGCACAGCCTTTGAATCTAAATGCGTAAATGTAAATCCTGCAAATTGTGATTATATTGGCGAAGGGGAAAATTCTTATGTTGCCATTGCTAAGCATGAAAATTGCCGCATGGCTGTAATTGGACCTGAAGATCCTCTTGCCGAAGGTATTGCAGATGAATTCTGGAAGGCTGATATTCCGTGTGTTGGTCCTAAGAAGGCCGGCGCTCAGCTGGAAGCCAGCAAGGATTTGTCTAAAGGCTTTATGAAAAAATACGGGGTTGCATGTCCTTCAAGCGAAACTTTTGTGAACAAGGATGCAGCCTGTGAATATATTAAAAAGCACGGTGCACCAATTGTTGTAAAGGCCGACGGTCTTGCTGCAGGTAAGGGTGTTGTTGTTGCTGCTACTGTAGAACAGGCACTCCAGGCTGTAGAAGACATGATGGGTAACGGCAAGGTTGGAGACGCCGGCAAAAAGCTTGTAATCGAAGAATATCTTGAAGGTGTTGAAATTTCGGTGCTTGCCGCTGTTTCTGTAACTCCTGAATATGCTGTTAGCGGAAGTGCAACTATTGTTCCGTTCCTGCCAGCCCGTGATCACAAGCGTCTTTTGGATGGTGCTAAGGGTCCTAATACCGGCGGTATGGGTGCTGTTTGTCCGCTTGATGATGTTACTCCAAAAATGATGGAGCAGTTTAATTCAGATATTCTGCAGCCGACACTCAACGGTCTTATTAAAGAAAAATATGATTACCGTGGCTTTATTTTCTTTGGCGTAATGCTTACAAAAAGCGGTCCAAAGCTGCTCGAATATAATGTTCGTCTTGGTGACCCTGAAACTCAGGCTGTTCTTCCTTTGATGGATTTTGATTTTGCTGCAATGTGTACTGCAATTTTGAACGGTACACTCAAGGATTTTGACTTTAAATGGAAGCCTGGTTACCAGGTTGCACCAGTTGTTGTAAGCGGCGGCTATCCTGAAGCTTATAAGAAGGGCTGTGCAATTACTGTAAACAAACAGATTCTTGAGGCAAGTGGAGCCAAGGTATTTATTGCCGGTGCTCAGTCTGGTCGCCGTAGTATTGAACACGATAACCTTCTTACAAGCGGTGGTCGTGTTCTTGCCTGCAGTGCTTATGGCGACACCTTTAAAAAAGCATGGGAACATGCTTATGAAGGAATTAGTGCCATCAAGTTTGAAAACTGCTTCTACCGCAAAGACATTGGTTTACCAGGTGCGGCAGAAAGCGGAAAGCTTTAATTTTGGGATATGGGAAGAGAAATAGAACTTAAAATTCCTTTGGATGCAGCAGAATATGATGAACTGCTTTGCACTATACAGGGCAACAAAAAACTGTCAGGTGTGTCTTTTGGAAGCGTTGAACACTTTTTAAAGTCCGACACTTACTTTTCTAAGTTTGCGATCGAAGAAGAAAGGCGCGAGGCTGTAAAACTTGGAAAAGAACCAAAGGTTATACGTATCAGATCAGAAGAATCTGAAGGACAAAAAAAGTCCTATTTCTGCATAAAATACAAGACAATACAAAATGGGGTAGAGTTTAATTCCGAAAACGAAACCCTTGTTCAGGACGAAGCCCCGCTCCAGCTTTTTATGGAAGTTGCGGGCTACAAAAAATATTTTGAAAAAAACAAAGACTCTTTTGCTGTTTACTGCAAGTCAGAGGTGGACTCTGAGGTTGAGTTTCATCTGGAGCTTGTAATGGTAAACGGCCACAAATATGTAGAAATTGAAGTAACTCAGTCGGAGCTGGAGCCGGACAGAATAGGCCATGCGCTTGAAGCCTTTGTGCGTCAGTTTGGCCTGGATCCTGCCAAAAAAGATTCCCGCAGCTGGATGGAAATTATCCGGGGCGCAGAAAACTAGGAGGCTTTATATGATTGTATTTGCCGTTATTATATATACTCTTTTTGGTGCCATGTGTGTATGGTTTGTAATTTCGGGAGTTAAAAAAATTAATCAGGTTAAGGCTTCGCAGTCTCTTTCGGATTTGTATACGAGCGAAGAAGAACATGATAAGGCCATAAAAGATACTGCTGCATTTGAAATGAATTATTTTGAACGTGTTAGAAACGGAGAACAAAACCAGCAGTTTTTAATCGTTGGAGCTCAGACCTGGGCTTCTATGATCAGGAGTATTCTTTTTGCAGAAGGAATTCCTACTTATGCAGAAAATGAGCATGTTAATTCCATGTATTCCATTAATAATTCTGGGGCCGCCTCTTCTTTTTCTATCAAAATCTTTATTCTTGTGGCAGATTATGACAAGGCAAAGGAAATTGTAGATGCCTTTGTTTCAAAAACTTTGTCCAAAGATTCCGAAGATAGAAGCCTGTTCATCACAGTTCTTCCAAAAACAGATTCCAGAATAGTGCGTGAAGAATAAAATCCATTTGCGAAAATCCGGCAAATGCAATATAATAAAATTCCGTGATGAAAAACGGATTTGACAACGAAAAGTATTTAAAGATTCAATCAGAACACATTAAAGAAAGGATCGCTAAGTTTGGCGATAAACTCTATCTGGAATTTGGCGGAAAGCTTTTTGATGACTATCATGCTGCCCGCGTTCTTCCAGGCTTTCAACCCGACAGTAAATTAAAGATGCTCATGCAGCTTGCAGATGTTGCAGAAATCGTAATTGTAATTAGTGCTGTGGATATTGAAAAAAACAAGATTCGCAGTGACCTGGGAATTACTTACGATAAGGATGTTCTGCGTCTGCGCGATGAATTCCAAAGTCGCGGGCTCATGGTAGGCAGTGTTGTAATTACTCACTACACAGGTCAGGAAGCCGCTAAGATGTTCCGTGCCCGTCTTAAAAAAATGGGAATTAAATCTTACTATCATTATACTATTCCGGGTTATCCTTCGAATGTTGCACTCATAGACAGCGACGAAGGCTATGGAAAAAATGATTATATTGAAACAACACGTCCGCTTGTTGTAGTTACTGCGCCAGGCCCAGGGTCTGGAAAAATGGCAACCTGTTTGAGCCAGCTGTATCACGAAAACAAGCGCGGTATAAAAGCCGGTTATGCCAAATTCGAAACCTTCCCAATCTGGAATCTTCCGCTTAAGCATCCTGTAAACCTTGCTTACGAAGCTGCAACTGCAGACTTAAATGACGTAAACATGATTGATCCATGGCATCTGGAAGCCTATGGAAAAACTACCGTAAACTATAACCGCGATATAGAAATCTTCCCTGTTCTGGACGCCATCTTTAAGGGGATTTACGGCGAAAATCCGTACAAGTCTCCTACTGACATGGGCGTTAATATGGCCGGCTACTGCATTTATGATGATGAAGCCTGTCGTGTTGCAAGCCGTCAGGAAATTATCCGCCGTTATTATGTAACGCTCAACCGCTATATGGAAGGCGATGCAACCGAAGAAGAAATCAAAAAAATTGAACTTTTGATGCAGCAGGAAAAGATTTCTACAGATGAGCGCCGTGTTACTGTTGCAGCTAAAGAACGTGCAGCAAAATCTAAGTCTATTTGTGCTGCAATTGAACTGGCCGACGGAACAATCATTACTTCCGAAACTACAGAGCTGCTTGGTACAAGCGCCGCGCTCATTTTGAATGCAACCAAGCATCTGGCAGGATTGGATCACAAGCTCAAGCTTATTCCAAAAGAAATGATTGAGCCTATTCAGGAAATGAAGGTAACTTACCTTAGCGGAAACAACCCTCGTCTTCATACTGATGAAGTGCTTGTTGCCCTTGCTATGCTTTCTAAAGATGATAAAAATTGCCGCCTTGCAATAAATCAGCTGCCAAATCTGCGCGGCTGCCAGGTACATACCACTGTTATGCTTAGCGAAGTTGACCGCAAAATCTTTAAAAAGCTTGGTGTAGATTTAACTTGTGAGCCTGTAAGTAAGAAACAAAAGCCATTGATTGGATAAATTTAATTGACATAATCAAACGTTTTTGTCATAATCCTTTTGACATTGGACAGAGAGTAATGACAAAACATTTTTGAGGTCTAATTATGGAAAAAAATTTATCATTAACACGCAAACTTGTTTTAACAGGCGCGTTAAGTGCACTTATAATTGTTCTTGGAATTACAAAGCTTGGTCTTATTCCTCTTGGTCCAGCCGCTTCCATTACAATTCTTCATATTCCAATCATTCTTGCAGCATGTATTGTTGGTCTTCCTTCTGCACTTTTTACCGGTGCAGTATTTGGTATCATGTCTCTTATTCAGGCTGCAATGAGCCCAAGCGGTGTTCTTGACCCTCTTTTTGTAAATCCTCTTTGTTCTGTATTGCCACGTGTTCTTACAGGACTTATTGCCTGGGCTTTGTGGGTTGTATTAAATAAAATCCCAAAAATGCCAAAATCGGTTACTGCAGGGATTACTGCATTCATTGCAACAGCATGTCATACAGTGCTGGTAATTGGATGCCTTTATGTATTTGCTGCAGAAAAAACTCTCGAAGGAATGGGCGGACTTGGATATTTTGCTGTAATGGCAATGCTTGCTCCACAGGCTGCAATGGAAGCTGTAGCTGCAACAATTATCTGTGCCGCAGTATTTGTAGGCATGTTCCTTGGCGGAAAGCGCAAGTCTAAGCTTTCGGCAGAGATTACAGAAGAAAAAGACGCTCAGTAATAAGCAAACCCTCTAAAACCTACCCCAATCCCCCAAAGTATGCTATAATAGGGGAAAGGGGGATCCCCAGAATGAAAATTGTAATTGTAGGAGCCGGCTTTACTGGTATTCAGCTGGCAAAGCTCCTTATTAACGAAAAAAACGAAGTTGCACTTATAGACAACGACGAAAATACAATCCGCCATGCACAAAACATTTTGGATTGTACTGTTGTTTGTGCAGACGGAAACAATCTGGAAACTCTTGAGGATGTTGATATTGCAAAAGCCGATGCTCTTGTTTGTGTAACATCTTCTGATGAAGTTAATATGATTACCTGCTCGCTTGTAGATGCAGTGTATCCCGATGTTCTTAAAATTGCCCGTGTAAGAAACTATGCTTATTATGTAAACACAGCAAAAGCCGAAAAAAAGCATTCAGGTGAATTTGGCGGAAAGCATCGTCCTCTTTATGGAATTAATTATATGATTCACCCGGACGTTGAGGCGGCAGATGCAATTGTTCAGGCTGTAGAAAACGGTGCGGTTGGAAATGTAATTACTTTTGATAATTCCGATCTGGAAATTGCGCGAATTCTTGTAAACGAAGGCAGTGTTTTTGACGGTATTACCCTTAAAGAAATCCGCGGAAAAACAGATATTAAATTTCTGGTAAGTTATGTAGAACAGGATGGAGTTACTTCGCTTCCTACAGGAGATACGGTAATTAAAGCCGGAGACACTCTTGGAGTTCTTGTAGACAAAAATCAGATTACAGCTGTTGTTGAACTTTGCGGTTCTGTTCAAAAAGAATTAAAGAGGGTTGTGCTTATTGGAGCCGGCCGAATTGGAACCATCATTGCCGAAAAGCTTATTCAAAAAAAGACATCTGTTTTTGCAAGATTGTTTGGCGGCGCAAAAAAGCAGCGGAATCAGGATTTTGTTATTATTGATAGTGATAGTGAACTGGCAAAAGCTGCCGCAGAACGCTTTCCGGAAGCCCGGGTTCTTTGTGCCGACGCTTCTGATGAAAACATGCTTCGCGAAGAAGGCTTAACTAACTTTGATCTTGCAATTTGTGCAACCCACAACCACGAGCTTAATATGATTCTTGCAGCTTATCTTGAATCACTTGGTGTTGGACAGTCGGTGGGTCTTGTTCGCAGTCACGACTTTGTAGAAATCAGCGAAAAGCACCTTGGTGTTGATGTTGCAATTCCTTTGCGCGACAGTGTTGTAGATTCAATCATGAGTCATCTGCGCGGAAAATCTGTAAAAGAAATTCATACAATCACAACCGGCGAGCTTGAAATTGTTGAATGCGAAGTTACTTCGGATTCAAAGGTAACCGGTAAGCTTTTGCGCGATATTGCAGATCCCGGTTCTTATCTTGTTTTGCTTGATAAAAAAATCGGATCCGCAGGCTACGCAATCCCTGGTGGAGACACCCAGATTACAGCCGGCGATCATGTTGTATTAATTTCTAAATCCGAAAATACAAAAAAGATTCTTTCGTACTTTGCAGGTAAGCAGTAAGCGGGGTGGGCTGAACAATGTTTTTTATAAACTTTTTAAAAATAAGCTCAATTCTTCTTGCGATTGTTGGAGCAAGCTTTGGAATTCCTCTTGCAATTGCTATTGGAAACAGCGAATCACAAATGTTCCTTCCGTTTATTATTCCAATGCTCATAAGCTTTGTGTTGTGTGCTGTTGTTACGCTTAGTACCAGAAAGATTAAATTTTCAATGTCTATAAAACAGACCTTTGTTATTGTTGCCTTTTCGTGGGTAATAATGGCTATTATGGGTTCTTTTCCTTTATTTTTTAGCGGCTGTTTTGCTTCTTATGCAGATGCACTTTTTGAAAGTGTGAGCGGTTTTACAACTACAGGTGCAACAGTCCTTTCGGAAGTAGAAAATCTTCCGCGTTCTGTAAATATGCTGCGTTGTCTTACACACTGGATTGGCGGTATGGGAATTGTTACTCTTACAGTTGCTCTTTTGCCGCTCTTGGGAGTAGGTGGCTTTCAGCTTATTAAGGCCGAAACTACCGGTCCGGAAAAAGGAAAGGTAACAGCCCGAATTACAACTACTGCAAAAGTTTTGTGGGGAATTTATCTGGGCTTTACAATTGCCGAAACTATTGCACTTATGATTGCCGGAATGGATTTTACAGATGCTCTTTCTCATGCTTTTGCAACTCTTGGTACCGGCGGATTTTCTACAAAAAATGCATCCATTGGAACTTATAATTCAGTTGCGGTAGAAATTATCATAACGGTATTTATGTTCCTTTCGGGAATAAACTTTAGCCTCTTTGTTTATCTTGGAAAAGGAAAGGTAAAAGATTTCTTTAGCAACGCAGAGTTTAAGGCGTATATTGGAATTCTTTTTAGCGTTATTTTTATTGTTACAATTTCTCTTATTCCATACTACGGTGGACTTGGAAAAAGCTTAAGATATTCTTCGTTCCAGGCTGTTTCTTTGATGACTACAACCGGTTTTGGTACAGCTGATTATCTTCAGTGGCCTATGATTACACAGTTCTTTTTGTTTATGCTGTTTTTTGTTGGCGGCTGTTCGGGTTCTACTTCGGGTGGTATTAAGGTTGTGCGCTGGGTTGTTCTTGCAAAGCAGCTTAATAACGAAACAAAAAGAATGCTTCATCCGCATGGAATTTTTACAATCAGATTAAACGGAAAGGTAAGCAGCAAGGATATTGTTCTAAGCGTTACTTCATTTATGTTTTTGTATTTTGTTTTGACAGCAATTACAGTTATGATCGGCTGTCTTGGAAAGCTGGATATTCTTACTTCTGCAACAGGTGCTCTTTCTATGATAGGTAATGTTGGTCCAGCCTTTGGGCTTTTGGGGCCAACTTCGAATTACGGGGCACTTCCTGTTTTTGTAAAGCTGTGGTACTGCTTTGCCATGCTTGCAGGACGTCTTGAGCTTTATACAATGATTATCTTCTTTTTGCCAAATTACTGGAGGAAGTAAATGAAAAATAAAATCACTCTTATAGTTTTAATTGCGGGGCTTGGCGCTTCTCTTTTATTTTTTGGATGTAGTTCTACAAAGGCTGCTTCTGATGAAGCAGTAGCTGCCCTTGAACAGCGTGTTAGCGAACTGGACAAAACTTTTAATGTTGATGCAAGAAAATATGTTTCTGTTTATTTTGAACTTTCTGATGCTTATAAAAGCAGAGGAGAAGATAATAAGGCTTACGAGGCTGCAACAAAGGGACTAAGACTTGATTCATTAAATATGGATATGCAGTGCAGGGCTGCCGAGTATGAGGTTGCGAATGCAAATTATGATCTGGCTTATCCTCGTCTGGCTGCAATTCTTGAAAAGAGTGATGACAAAAAGCTTGTGGCTTTGGCTCAGTCACTTATGGATAAGATTCCACAGAGCTATAAAGATGCGGCTGTAAATCTTTTTGTAACACCTATGTATGAAAAAACTCTTTTAGTTGTTTTTTATCCTGGTGTTGAAGATGTTTACAAAACAGCAATTACTCAGCGCATTCAGCAGGAGTACAAGCTTACAGTAATAACTCAAGAACTTGATATTGAAGAAAGCAAAAAAAATATCCGCGATTCTTATTCTGATTTTCTTAGTGAAACTTTGGAAAATTTGATTCTTGGAAACTCTCCCGAAGCTCTTGCAAATACACTTGCATATCTTGGGATTGCCTTTGATGATCTTGAAGATAATGAAACCAAAGAATTCTTTGTAAAAAATGTATTCCTTAATTCGGGTTATACAGAAGCAGACTGGGAACAGCTTAAGGCTCAGTATGAAATGCAGTATGATGCAAATGAGCTTATTGTTCAGGTGCTTGATAACTGTACCACCGAAAGTGACTGTCTTGGAATTCTTGGTGTAACAGGAAAAGATATTTATTCGGGCAGTCCAAACAATAACTTTTTGTTCGGGCTTTCTTCAGAAAATGTTTCTGTTATGAGTGTTAATCGCTTTATAAAAGGAGAAACAGATAAGGTGCTGGCTGCAAAAAGAGCAATCATGCAGGCATTTTCTTCTACAGGATATATAATTGGAATCCCTCGCTGTTCAACTCCTTTGTGTGCAAGAGCTTATCCAAATTCTCTTGCCGAGCAGGATATGAAAAACGATGTTTTGTGCCCATCTTGTGTTCAAAGTATAAACGAGGTTTACGCTTCTCTTAAATAAATTAATTAACACCAAGTCCAAACAGGGCGTAATCGCCACGGCACGGATCTGCAGGAAATGCCTGTTCAAGTTGAGCAGTCAGAGCTTCTGCGGTTTTTCTTGAGGCTGTGGCTTTTTTGTTAATTAAGCCTAACTTTTGTGCTTCCTGCATTACATGAACATCCAGTGGGATTATGAGGAGGCTTTGCGGATACCATTTCCATAGACCTAAGTCTACAGGAGAATTCTGGCGCACCATCCATCGTAAAAACATGTGGGTTCTTTTGTTGGCGCTGGAGCGACCCTTTGGAACAATGCGGCTTTTTGGAAAAGCGGCTCCAATAAGGTCGGCAAGATTTGTTGCAGGATTTTGTTTCCATTGTTTTTGAAAGTATAAACCAAAAGAACCAGATTCTTTTAGGATTAGGACAAGTTCTTCAAAAAAAATATGCATGTCATCATAGGAATAAAAACGATAAAATTTGCCGGCGCCTTGTGGAAAAGTTTTTTTATATTTACCCAAAACCAGCCACTGATTTATGCTGCCACTTTGTTCATCTGCAAGGTTCAGTATAAATTCTATTTTGGGAATAAACTGTTTGCGGCTTCCAAAAGAAAGCATTGCTGCAATAAACGAGGCGGTTTGTATACAAGCTTTGTCTTTGTACCAGTGTAAAAACCGGGAAGGATCTCCTTCTGAAAAAGAAGCAGTTTCGTATTTGTCGGCAAGTTCAATCAGCTTTTGGGCAAGTTCTTTTTTCATGAGTCTGTGTTTTATAGGCTAATTTAATTTTTCAAGAATTTCTTCTATACTCAAATCGGTTTTTCTGGCAATTGCAGCCAGATCTTCATATTCATATTTAGAACGCGTAACACCAAACCCATGAGCTTTTTTTACGCGGATATCTCCAAACTCTGTCTGTACAGTCTGAATTTCGCGGTCAAGAAAATAACGGTTGCTGCGGTTTTCACGTATACCAAGGGTGGTGGTGTGTTTGAACATTGCTGTCAGAACCTTTTGTTTATCAGATTCCCGACACATTACACAAAGAAGATGGCCGGGGCGTGATTTTTTCATTACAACCGGAATTGTATAAACTTCAAGAGCCCCTGCTTCAAAAAGCTGCTCCATTGCAAACGAAAGTTTTTCTGCGCTTATGTCATCAAGGTTGCAGCTAAATTCAAGCACCTCTTCTGCATCGCGGTTGCGCTCACCCAGAATTGCGCGTACACAATTTGCTGCTTCAAAATCTTTTTTGCCCATACCATAACCGATTGTTTTCATTTTGATTGGAGGCATGTTAATAAAATCCTTTACAAAATGCTTGAGCAGGGCTGCTCCTGTTGGAGTACAAAGCTCGCCTGTGATGTGACCGGAATAAACCGGTACATCTTTTAGAATGTAAGCGGTGGCTGGAGCCGGGACAGGAAGGATTCCGTGGGCACAATGGACGTGGCCGGAACCAACATTTACAGGAGATGCAAAAATTTCTTGGGCTCCAATTTTTTTTATGAGGAGGCACACGGCTGTAATGTCTGCAACGGCGTCCATGGTTCCAACTTCGTGAAAGTGAATATCTGTAACAGGTTTTCCATGTGCATGACTTTCGGCCTGGGCAATAAGGTTGTAAACTTCGATTACATCTTTTTTTACATCAGCCGAAATCTTAAGGTCGTTTACAAGATGTTCAATGTCATGAAGGGAAGAATGGTGGTGATGATGTTCGTGCTCGTGATCATGCTGGTGTTCTTCTTCATGGTGATGTTCATGATGATGATCATGCGATTCTTCTTCCTGCCCATCAACTACAACTTTAAAATGAGTTCCTGTAATTCCGCACTTTATACTTGGTTCAATACTAACAGAAACCTTTGGAATTCCGGCTCCATTTATTTCATTCAAAAATTCTTTTTTCTGGTTTTCATCCAAAAGTTCAAAGAGGGCAGCGCTCAGCATGTCGCCGGCAGCACCCATAGGTAGATCTAAATATATAGTTTTCATAATGCCTCCTAAAGTATAAGTTGTAGATTGCTTCATCCCCTTCGCTACGTTCTGGGTCCTCGCAATGACAGCAGCGGAGCGAAGCAATCTACGACTTGCACACATGATTTATCCTACTGGCCAAAAATCCGGCACCAAAGCCGTTATCAATATTTACTACAGAAACACCGCTGGCACATGAATTGAGCATAGAAAGCAGGGCTGTAAGTCCTTCAAAGGCGGCTCCATAGCCAACGCTAGTCGGAACTGCAATTACAGGACAGTCAGCAAGGCCTCCAATCACACTGGCAAGAGCACCTTCCATTCCGGCAATTGCAATAATAACCGATGCACTCATAATTTCATCAAGGTGGGAAAGCAGCCGGTGAAGGCCCGCAACTCCAACATCATAAAGGCGTACAACTTCGTTACCAAGAGCCTGGGCTGTAAGAGCGGCTTCTTCGGCAACAGGAATGTCGCTTGTGCCTCCTGTTGCAACCACAATTTTTCCAATTCCATCAGGGACAGGAAGCTCTCCCACAAATGCAATTCGAGCATCGATGTGGTAATCAAATTTGGAAAGAGGGGAGACAGCCTTTTGTACCAACTCGGCCTTTTCTTTATCAAGGCGGGTTATGAGAATTGTCTTTTGTCCCGACTCAAGCATGGTCTGAACTATTTTTATAATCTGTTCCGGAGTTTTTCCTGCGCCATAAATAACTTCTGCAGCACCCTGACGTAATTTTCGGTGCAGGTCGATTTTTGCAAAATCTATATCTTTAAAAGGCTGCTTTTTTAATTCAAGCAGGGCGTCATCAACAGAAACAGTTCCGTCTTTAACGCCCAGCAAAAGCTTTGTTATTTCATTGTTCATCTAATTAGTTTTTCTTAAACAAGGCTGCTTTTACAACCCCCTTTGGATCGCGCACCAGAATAATTACAAGCCAGATAATCAAACCAAGTGCAACAACCGAAAGTCCAAGATAAAAGTCGTTTAGCATATCAAGTGGGGCAGGAACAAAAGAGTCTGCGCCTTCTTCGGCATAAGCAAAGATGGCATCAATAAGCCACATCAAAGATGCACCCCAATACATGAGACTAAGAGTTCCAACTTTAAGCTCGCGGGCTTCCTGCTTTTTGTACCAGATTACAGTGCAGACAATTGCAGCAAAAACTGTTGTCAAAAGAGTCATGCAAGGCCTCCTGCAAGAGTACTATCAGATTTCTTATCCGCGTGCTTTTCTATGAGTGTAGAAACTCCTACCATAATTCCCCATACAGCAGTTACCAGCAGCGCCATGCTAACACCAGCAGTTGCCATTTCGTGGAGCATTTGGGAAACTTCTCCGTTTTCTACTGCGGTAAGGAATGGGAAGAAAGGAACAACCTCTCCGTGCCAAACGTGTTCAAAAGCCAGAAGAGCAGAGCCACCCCAAAGCATTTTATTAAGCCATCCAATTTTAGTAGAAAAAGGGGTTTTGGAAGCATCAATTGTCTGATGTTTTTCCTTAGATTTAATAATTTTTCCTGCAATTGTTGTGATAATTGCTTCTGTTGCAGGAACAGTAAAACATGCCATTATAATCCTCCTAAAAAAGACCGTCCGACAAACGGACAATGATATAATTATACACCACAAATTTTAAAAATATATAAAAAAAAAGTACGAAAATTGTATATTTTATGTTAAACTTTTGAATAAGATAGGAGGTTCAGTATGAAAATATTCAATTTTTCCAAAAAAATGTTTTTTATACTAATTCTTGCGGCTATATATTTTTCCGGATTGTTTGCAGAAGAAGTTGAACAAAAAGGCGGTATTGACTTTTCGTATAGAATCGGCGGTGAATACACATTTGCAATGGATTTACCAAAATATAGTGGCATTCCTTTATATGATAAATGGCAGACTGATATAATAAAAACCTCTCCTAAGTTTTTAGATCCGCTTGGAAAAATGGGTCAGCTGTTTAGATTTGTTAACGTGTTTGAATGGAAATGGGATAATAATGTTTCCATAACAGCTTTTGCAAATCTTACACTTAATTATATTCCAGCCTTTTTTGAAAATTCTATTATCTGGGTTCCTGCCTGCTGGAAAGGTGCAATGACTTGTTTTGATGCTTGTTTGAAAATTATGAATTGGGCTCTTTCTGATGGCTGGCTTTTAGTTAATGTGTGTTCACTTTTTGTTATGCCTATAACGGGAATTCTTCTTTGTGGACTTGGAGGCGTTTTCTCTCTGATTGGAGTTCCGGCTTCTATTGTTTGTCTTGCAGGTCCTATGATTACAGCAGGTGGAAGTATTGATTATCATATATTTACAAATGAAATTGTAGATACCAAAATGAGTCTGGGGCTGGAGGTAGATGGTTACAGAGCTTTGTTTCATATGGGATTTTCAGGCTTATTTGTACAGGGAGAAGTCAGCTGCAATATTCAAAGCATAAAGCTTTATGCTCAGGCTGGTTATCGTGTTGATCTTGTAAATGTTGTTTCGACAGTTCAAACAAATAACGGAACCATTGGGAAGGGTGGTGAAGGAAAATATGTGCCTGCTCCGTATATAAGAGCGGGAGTTTCTTATAAAATAAAAACCTAAGGTTTCAAATTTGAAGGTACTAGAATAAAACTGTTTTTTCTGATATAGTTTTGTTTCAGTATGAATGCTGAAAAATATTTTGATATTTCTATTCTCATTATGAATAAAACAGTTCATACTATTTTTATTTGAATTCAATGGCGAGTCTTTTTTAAGGGACTCGCTTTTTTTTTATACGGCCCTTCGACAGGCTCAGGGACCACATTATGCAATCCCTGCGGTCCCTGAGCTTGTCGAAGGGGCCTTTTGAAACAGTTTATTATAGGAGTGTAAACATATATGAAAAGAACAGACATTAACAAGGTATTAATCATTGGTTCGGGGCCTATTGTTATTGGTCAGGCTTGTGAGTTCGACTATTCGGGAACTCAGGCATGTAAGGCTCTTCGCGAAAACGGCTACAAGATTGTTCTTGTAAATTCTAATCCTGCTACTATTATGACCGACCCGGTTATGGCAGATGCAACTTATATTGAACCATTAAACGTAGAGCGTCTCTCTCAGATTATCGAAAAGGAACGTCCGGATGCCCTGCTTCCTAACCTTGGTGGACAGACCGGTTTGAACATGGCTATGGAATTGAACGAGGCCGGCGTTCTTGATAAGTATGGAGTAAAGGTAATTGGTGTTAATCTTGATGCAATTGAACGCGGTGAAGACCGTGAAGTTTTTAAGGAAACAATGAAGGGGCTTGGAATTGATACTCCTCGCTCTGGAATCTGTCATACTGTAGAAGGCGCAGAAAAGATAGCCGAAGAAATCGGGTTCCCACTGGTTGTTCGCCCTGCTTATACTATGGGTGGACAGGGTGGTGGCTTCTGCTACAATGTTGAAGAGCTCCGCACTATTGTTGCCAACGGTCTGGATCTTTCTATGACTCATCAGTGTTTGATTGAGGAATCTATTCTTGGTTGGGAAGAGCTTGAAGTTGAAGTTGTCCGCGATGCCAAGAATCAGATGATTGCAATCTGTTTTATCGAAAATATTGATGCTGTTGGTGTTCATACCGGTGACTCTTTCTGTTCTGCTCCTTTTATGACTATTGATAAGGAACTTGAAGCACGCCTGCAGCGCGATGCATTTAAGATTGTAGAGTCAATTGGTGTAATCGGTGGTACTAACGTTCAGTTTGCTCATAATCCTAAGACCGGACGCGTTGTTATTATTGAGATTAACCC
>JAILBH010000135.1 GCA_024681195.1 Treponema sp. | reverse complement strand
TATGGAGGCTTTTCAACAAAGGACATTCCACTTGTACCGATTATTTTTTCGCCGTCCAGGGCAAGCCAGGAAACAAAAGTTCCATCGGCAAGGTGGCGGTGGTAGTAATCTTTGAGTGCGGAAACAAGGTCAAAGTCTTCTGTTGCACCTTCTTCGCGCAGTTGTGTGATTCGCATTTGTATAAATGTGTCCAGGTCGCTTTCTGTTAGTTTTCTGTAAGTTATTTCATTGTCAGGCATTTTTCTTCCTAAAAAAATATTATTTAATGGCGTCTGTTCCTAATGAAACATACCCTACTTTTTCAACGAGTTCCTGGCCCTGTTTTGAACAAATCCATGCAATGAGTTTTTTTGTATTTTCTGATTCTCTGCCCTTAATTGTGATTGCATAAAAATTGTCTGTAAGCGGATATGTTTTATTTCTGATATTTTCCACACTTGGGGCAATGCCATTAACCTTAAGCATTTTTACGTTAGGATTTTTATTCATATTCTCAAGAAAATATCTGAATGTGTAGCCGATTGCATTGGCATGATTTTCATAATCAGAAACTACATCTATTATTCCATCCATTAAAGTCAGTTCTTTATGAGTTTCTGGAGGAATAAGATCAAAATCCTTCCCCATCATTTTTACAAAGGCTGTCTGGCTGCCGCTGTTCTTTGCCCTCTGGAAGGGTCTTATTTTCTGCCATTTTCCACCGACTTTTTTCCAGTTTTTAATCTTGCCGCTGTAAATATCTTTAATCTGCTGAAGGGTTAGGCTTTCTACCGGGTTCGTTGCATTTACAATAAAAACAAAGGCTTCGTAGCCAATGGGATACATATTAAACTCTAAGCCTGCTTCTTTGGCCATTTCCAGCTGCTCTTTTGAAGGTTCGGCTACAAAGATAATATCATTTTCGCCGGATATAAGCTCTTTGTATGCATAATCTGTTTTTGAGAATTTTACAAAATCTTTTATCTGGCATTCCGGTGGATAAACCGCTTCTGCAAAAGAACCATAAATAGGAAAGAGTGCCGTAGCCCCGTCCAGAACAGGAAGCTCATCATCAAGCGTGAACTTAAGTGTAGATTCTGTATCAAGACGTTCAAGAAATGTAGATTTAGTAAATGGTACATAATCACGGCTATACATTTCAATCTGTCTAACAGTATCAACACGGGCTCCGAGCAGTAAAATTGTAGAAGCAAGACAAATTTTTAAAAGACTTGTTTTCATCATAAGTGTTACTCCATTATCTGTTTGCAAAGTTCATTCCAGACAGAAACATTTTTATTTGCGCTCAAACTGTAGGTTGCCTTGACTTTTCCTTTTTGGATGCAGGTGATTTTATAATCAAGGCCAAAGGCTTTTTGCAGGTAATAAAATGTAACTGTTTCGGCAAAATCATCCATAAAGTTTTTGGCGCCATACAAAGTGCTGAACGGAGTTGTGGAAAGATATTCAACTAGCGGCTTTGCCTTTGAAAAAGAAATCTGTTTTCCAAAATAATAATAACTGAATTGTGAAAGCAGTTTGTTATCATATTTTTTTACAGGCTGCACCTTGTTTTGCCAGTATTGATAATAGACGTTGTTTGTTCTTGGAATGCCATCAAAGGACTCTAGGTATGGCGTAACTTTATTTACAAAATCATAAACATGTGCAGATTCGTGAATCAGGGTATGAAGGAAAGCACGCCATTCTCTACTGCATTCAACTTTGATTTTGTTGTTGTTATCGGTCTTTTTAAAAATGGAGTTGTCGCGAAGTTCAAGCCAGTCATCCAGATTATAATTAAAGGTGTCTATGTTAAAATAAATAACGCAATGTGTGTTTTGATTTTCATCGTACATAAAATCTGTGAGTCCGCCATACCGCACTCCTTCAACAAAATATACTGCATCAACGTGGTCCAAAAAGCAGTCCTGAAATTTTTGAGGAAGATAAGAAAAATATTCTGTAAA
Source organism: Treponema sp. (assembly GCA_024681195.1). Classification (GTDB taxonomy): domain Bacteria; phylum Spirochaetota; class Spirochaetia; order Treponematales; family Treponemataceae; genus Treponema_D. Next base: position 1,584 of record JAILBH010000135.1, on the reverse strand, counting down.
AAAATCTTTTTCCTGTGCAGTTAATTCATGATTTTTGTATTCGTAATAATTGTCATAATCTGACAGGAGTTGTTTTGCGTTACCTTCGAGGGGACGAACTTTTTCAAGAAGATTCTGTGAAAAGCTTCCGCCGTAAAATGATGTTTTCTTATAAGGGAGTGCCTTTACTTCATCAATCGTCAGTGAAAAAAGAAGAGAACTAAATAACAATAAAACAATTATCCATATAGATTTCTTCATATTTAAATAATAATACAATGTCTAAAAAAGTTCATCCAGCAGAATATAATATCTGATTTTTTGGTGATTGGGTTCGATCCCAAGTTCTTCAAGCAGTTCATCGCAGGACATTTTGTTTACAGATTTGTTTATCGTGCGCATACAGAATCTTCAGAACAAAATCTTCAAAGACAAATACTCCTGCGCCAGACTTTCCCATTGAATCAGTTTCGTATGATTTTCCGGAAATCAAGGTTTGAATTGGAGAAGGAAGATTTTTTATATCTAAAGATTCTGTGTTCATTTTACTCCTATAAGTCCCAGCCGCTGTATCTGTTTTTCTGATACTCGCGGGTGAATTTGGCAATCTGCATCATCTTGGCTTTGCCCCACTCGTTTTCGGTGTGAAGCTTAAGATAAGTCTGCCATCGTTCTTCGCTCAAAGTTCCGTCTTCCAGAGCCTTTTTTACTGCACAGCCCGGCTCGTTTGTATGTGAACAGTCATTGAATTTGCACTGGTCAAAAAGCGCAACAACATCAGAAAAAGTTTCGTCTATTCCTTCTTCCATGTCAAGTACGCCTATTTCGCGCAGACCCGGGGTGTCCATAATCCAGGTACCGTTTTGCAGACGGAAAAGCTCGCGGTAAGTTGTGGTGTGACGGCCTTTTCCATCTTCGTCGCGGATTGCATTTACCTTCATAAGATCTGTGCCGTTCAGCGTATTGAGCAGCGTAGACTTTCCTACTCCCGAAGAACCGACGATAGCAATTGTCTTGTCCTTTTGAAGATAAGGCTGCAGCCCTTCCAAACCAAAACCTGTGAGAGAAGAGATTGCAATTACATCAGCTTTATCGCACACTGCCTTTGTGATTTCTACCTTGAGCTCAACGTCATCGCACAAATCTGCCTTGGACAAAATTACGACAGGCTTGGCTCCGGTGTTGAGTGTTATTGAAACATATCGCGCAATTCTGTTTTCACTGTAATCCTGATTAAGCGAAGTCACAATAAACACATAATCAAAATTAGAAACGATAGTTTCTTCCAAGAGATTTTTCACATATGCTTCGGAATGGCCGCTGCGGTTTGGCCGTTTGAAGACTGTTTTGCGTGGCAGCACTTCGTCAATCAAAGCGTCACCATATTCGTTGGTAAAAACTTTTACATAGTCACCAACAACAGGTGGCTCAAGTCCAAGGTTGTAAAATTTTCCTTTAAGTTTTCCATTGATTTCCGAATCGGGGTTTGCATGCCCATCCTCATCACACATCAAAAGAGTAAAAAGATTCTTCTGCACACACGCAACGCGCGCAGGAATACTATTATTTGTTTCCCATTTGAATTTTTCCTAAAATGTGTAAGCC
>JAILBH010000110.1 GCA_024681195.1 Treponema sp. | reverse complement strand
AATTTCTGCCGAAAAATAACATACATCGGTTATTGGTAAAGAAGAATTATATTCATCTTCGCGGCCGGCAGAAACATAACCCCAGGATTCAGCAAATTCTACAGGCTCCCCTTCTACAGGACGCAGTGTATATAACTGAACCGGTGGAAGCGGCTCCTGCACAGGTGGCAGACTCTCCTGATTTAATTCTACTTCGTTGGATGATTCCTGATTTACTTCGAGAGCTTCTTCAAACTGATCAAAATCTTTTTTTCCACGTGAAAAAAGCGGGTCGCACATAAAAATGGCGCCTACAAAAAGAGCACTTATATATATTAAATTACGATTTTCTTTGATCATAAGTTAATTATCGGAATAAATGGCTGTAAAACTCACGTATATATTCCCCTTAAAAGTAAAAAAATGTAAAATAAGTTCACTATGAAAGCGCAGGCAATAATCACGATTAATAACTGCAGAATAGACAGTCCGCGTTCTACAGTTATTCCCAAAATTAATCTTCAGATGAATGAGAACGAGCGTTGGCTTGTAATTGGTCCTAATGGCGGTGGCAAGGCTGATTTTTTTAACGCGCTTTCCGGCGAGACAGGTCTTCATTTTGTTCCAAACACTCAAGGAACCCTGGAAGTTCCTCTTTTTTCGAATATTTTTGCAGATTCTTCAGAAACTGTATCTCTGGAAAAAGCTGCACGCCTTATTCAGGAAGAACGTGAAAACGATGAAAGCGATTATCTGGAAGGCGGAGTTGATATTGGACGTACCGGGCGGGTATTTATTGCTCAGGCTGTAAAAGACCGCACTCTTGAAAATCTTGAAAACCGTGAAGAAATTAAACTTACAGGTATTCAAAAGATTCTGGATCGCGGGCTCAAATACATGTCAACGGGAGAAATTCGCCGCACTCTGCTTGCAAGAGCACTTATAAGCGGGAAAAAACTGCTGTTGCTTTCGGATCCGTTTGCAGGACTGGACGCCGAAAGCCGTAAAATTATTTTTGATTTTATAGAAAACATTCACTCTCCATATATCATTCTTGGAATGGAACGCTGGAACGAGATTCCGTCTTCTATTACAAATGTAGTTGAATTTACAGATAAAGCAATAAGCTTTTGCGGTTCACGCGCCGACTATGAAAAGCTTCTTAAAGAACGTGCAAGCAAGGCTGAAGCAAAACGCGGAGAAGAAAAGAACGAATTTTCTTCTTTGTATAAAGAAACCAGCAGTCAAACCATTGTAGAAGAAACAGAAGAAAAGCTCCTTGTTCAAATGAATAATGTAAATGTAAGCTGGAGCGAAAATCACGTCCTTAAAAACTTAAACTGGACGGTAGAAAAAGGACAGCACTGGCTCATAAGAGGACCAAATGGCAGCGGAAAAACTACCCTGCTCGAACTGATTACCGGCGATAATATGCAGGTTTATTGCAATGATGTCAAGCTTTTTGGAATTAAAAGAGGCTCCGGAGAATCTGTGTGGGACATAAAAAAGCACCTTGGAATTGTTTCTTACCGTCTGCATGTTGAATACAGAATGCTTGGCGGAACAAGTCTTGAAAACGTAATAATTTCGGGCTTCCGTGATTCAATCGGCTTGTACGAGGCAGCAAAGGATACAGAGCTTGCGCTTGCAAAAAAATGGCTCACTCTTGGCGGCTTTGAAGGACGCGAAAAACAAACCTTTGGAAGTCTTAGCTACGGCGAACAGCGTGCAATTTTAATTTTGCGTTCTGCAGTAAAATGTCCTGACCTTTTGATCCTGGATGAACCCTGCCACGGACTTGATGAAAATTACAGAACAAAGATTCTTCACCTTATGGAATTAATCGGCGAAGGCGGAACAACAACAATGCTGCACGTTACACACGACCCTACCGAAAAGCTTAATTGCGAACACAATATTCTTGAATTGCGACCGGGTGAAGAACCTATGTACAGGATTCTTTCTGAATAAAACTAAAGCTCAAACTTACCTAATTCATCTGTAATTGTCTGAACCGATGTCTGGTTAAGCGTTGCTTTATCGTTTACGACACTCATAGACTGAGAGAAGTCTTTAAGAATCTCAAGAGAAATATTCAAAGAAGAATTGATTTTTCCCGAAAGCTCAACAACCATATTTATGCCGTTTTTAATCTGGTCAGTGTAATTTGCCTGATTTTTAATAAGGTCATTAACACTTTGAATATTCTGAGAGATTTTATTTGTAGTAGTAAGAATTTCTTCGGCACCAGTAGACTGAATATCCATTGTCTTAGAAATGTCTTCTACAACATTTGCCTGTGTAGAAATTTCCTGCTGAATCTTATAGAACATTGATTTTGTATCATGCATGCTCAAAGAACCTTCTTCAATAGAGCTTGTAATTTCAATAATCATGTCCTTAATACTCTTTGCCTGCTTCTGAGTATTTTCGGCAAGCTTACGAATTTCATCGGCAACAACAGAGAAGCCCTTTCCGGCTTCGCCCGCATGAGCAGCTTCGATTGCGGCATTCATAGCAAGAAGGTTGGTCTGACTTGCAACCTGCTGAATTACCTGAATTACCTCTGACATCTTCTTGGATTTTTCACTTACAGAATTAATTACCTCTTCTGTCTTATCAACCTCGGTAGCACCAACTGCAGAAGATTCCGAAAGATTTGCAGAAAGAGCACGAGCCTGTTTAATAAGCTCATTAATTTCATTTGTATTTGAAGTCATTTGAGAAATAGCTTCGGCATTCTGCTCTTCGGCCATTGTCTGATCCTGCATTGTTGCACTTACCTTTGCAGCATCCTCGCTAAGCTTAATGATATTATCCTTTGCAGACTGAAGCAGACTGTCTTTTTCTATATTCTGACGGTGCATTTCTTCAAAACTGTTTACAATCATTTCTATACTTGCATTAGAATTATCAGTAATAGATAAAAGCTCGCTGGCAGTTGAGCCTACAGAACCAGTTTCGGTTCTAAGTGTTGTTAATGCTCCCAAAAGGAAATCCATGAGTTTGTTCATAGAAGTCATGATTACACCAAAGTCATCAAAAGTTCCAATATTCAAACGTGTAACAAGATCACCTTTTTCGCGCAAAGTATTAATCTGTTCGATTGTAATTCTGAATCGTTTTCTAAGCTGATACAAAACTATAATACAAAGTGGCATTGCAATTGCAGCACCCATCAAAAACGCATAAAAAGCCTTTCGCATAAAAAGAGCAAGCGGCCACCCATGCTTAACAGCACTGTAACCAGACAAAATTACCTGCCAGGCGATAAGCGCAACAGCATTTACAATAATAATTGCAAGAGAAACTGTAAAACGGGAATTCTTCATTCCATCTGTATTCTGAATCTTAAGCTTTGAAAGATGAGTAAGAGCCAGAATATTAAAGCATTTTGTTGAATACGAAATTGCGAGTGTAGCATACAAAAGAATCAAAACAAAAATAAGGGACAAATCTAATGGACTGTAACGAAGTAAACCTTTTAAAGTTTTGATTAAAATTGTAGAACCGTTTCCTATAGGATATCCACTTAAAATTGAAACAATAGATATCGTATTAATTCTGGTCAAAACTCTTTGTGCAGATTTTTTTTCATCTTCGGTTAAATCTCTATGTTCTGCTTCTTTTATAAGCTTGTTAAGAGGTTTAAGCATAAAAAATACAATTGTAGAAATGATGATAAAAATTCCTGTAGCAGGACCAAGAGTGGAACCAAGATGTGAAGCCCAATCAGTCCAGGTAGACCCCTTAATCTGAGTTACCTGAAAAGAAGAAAGCAGCGGAACACCTATAACTGTTGAAAGACCAAAAAAGAATAAGTAAATTGCAAATAAACTCATAAAAACTCCTGATAAATACTTAGAACAGCAGAATTATACTGTAAACTGATCTATCTGACCTCCGATTTCTGTAATTGAATCCTTCATCTTGGAAGCAATCTGTGAAAGCTCGGTTCCAGTTTCATCAATTTTTTTAGCACCAATAGACATTTCGTCCATGCTGGTTTTCATCGCATTAGAAGATTCCTGCAATCCTGCTATATTTCTGAAAATGAGCTTGTTTCCTTCAATCATTTCCTGTGCGGAATTTCTTACTTCGGATGTACTCATATTCATAACCCTAAGTGTTTCTATAACCTGATTTGAGCCTTCATTCTGCTCGCTCATTGCACCCTTGATTTCGCGTACAAGCTGATTTGTTTTTTCGATTTCCTGCGAAACAACCGTAAAGGCTTTGCTTGCTTCCTGAGAACCGCTTACAACTTCAAGAATAGAATCCTGAATGCTGTTAAGCTGTTCACCAATTGTTTTTGACTGAGCAGTAGAAGTTTCTGAAAGCTTACGGATTTCGTCGGCAACAACAGCAAATCCCTTACCTGCTTCGCCGGCATGTGCAGCTTCGATTGCGGCGTTCATGGCAAGAAGGTTTGTCTGACTTGCAATGCTTGCAATTGCCTGGTTAGCTTCCTGAAGCATTTTTGATTTTTCCTCAATTTGAAGAATCATTGTATTAACAGCCTGCTGTTTGTTCTGTCCAGACATAGACTGCTGTTCAAGCTGACTAAATGAGCTGGCCATTTTATCTACTGTTGTATTTACAGACTGAATGTTTCCTACCATTTCTTCAATAGCAGACGAAGCCTGTGTTACACCTTCTGCCTGCTGGCGAATCATCTTTTCAAGAGAGTCAATATTTGCAGCAATTTCATTTACGGCTCCAGCTGTTTCCTGAACATTTTCTGACTGACTGTTAATCTGTGTATGAACAAGATCTATATTAGCAATAATCTGGCTGATTGCAGTAGCTGTGTTTTGAGTACTAACGGTCATGTCTGTACCAACAGTATTCAGATTAGATTCAGAGCCCTTAATATTTTCTATAATACCCTGAAGCTTTTCTATAAATTTATTTTCATTTTCTACCAGCGCACTGAATACAGTAAAGATGGATTTACGGTTTAAGGTAACACGTTTTGTAAGATCGGCATTTCCTGAACCAAGATCTATTAAAGCCTCGTTCAAAATTGTAAGGTGATTAATCATTGTGATAATCTGAACTGCAAGAATAATTACAATTATTATTGCTATGACTGCAGAAATAAGGGCAACCTTACCATAGCTAAAGAAATCTGCCGCTGTATAGGATTTAAAGAGAACCATGTGCCAGCCCAAAAGTTCAATCGGAGCAAAAAGATATTCAGAACTTTTGATAGTAGTATTGGTTATATCGCTGGTTATGTATTCTATATTTTTAAGCTGTGGAAGCACATCAATTATAGATACCTTTTGTTCAATAATTGAATCATCCAGAGCCCCGGTAACTTCAAGAGCATCATTAAACAGATACATAGTTACTGCAGGATCAAGACCTGCATACATTTCATTAATCATGTCTGTAAGAGGAATACCGGTTCCGATTACACCAATAGGCTTGTTGCCGTCTCTAACAACAGCATTTACCCAAAGGTTAGTCTGCTTAAGGGACGGATTATAATTGATGTTGAAATTATAAACCTCTGTTTCATAGAGGGTCATGTTATACCAGTATTCATCAGGATTATCAGGATTTACATCATAACTGTAAACCATGTCGCTCCAGAAGCGGTGATCTGTATCAGAAACCCAGAATATAGATTTAGATTTGAAGGATTCTTTAAATGTGGCAAGATCTTTAAATGCAGCTTCCTGAAGTTCTTGAGAATCAGGATTAATGAGATATTCCTTAATGGAAGGCATTTTCATCATTTGAAGAACAAGAGTAAGCTGTTCATTCATTGAGGTTTCAAAACTGGCGCGTTTTACACGTGCAGTCATTTCCATATCTTCGCAAGCCTGAGTCATAAAACGAGAGCGAGCTATATGTTGAATCAAAAACCCAAGCCCAATAATTCCAAAAAACCCTATAACTGCAAGAGCAATACTGATTTTCTTTAATTTTGGACTCATTGATTAATACCCCCATACTTATTACGTAAAATATATTTTATTACGAGAAGGGCTATAATGCAACTTTTTTCAATGAAAATTTGTTTCTATATAAAGAATTCTGCGGCAAAAACCACTACACAGCAGATGCAGGCTGTTGGAAGAAGACCTGCTCCAAAGAAAGCTGCAATTACACCTATAATAAGTGCAATTATTCCTGCGGCCGTAGATTGAGTTGCCTGAACAATTGCCGGAAAAGTCATAACCGAAAGCGTTACATATGGTACATAATACAAAAATGAGCGTAAAAACTGATTTTTGATTGGTTTTCGGATAAGTGTAAGCGGTAAAACCCTTATGAGGTAAGAAACTAAAAAGGCTGTGAAGATTGCTAAATAATTATACAGCGTCTGATTCATTTTGTTCCTCCTCTGGTTCTTTAACTGGTTTTACAAGGGCAAGAATACCCGAAATAAGGATTGTAAGAATGATTGTTCTTGTTCCGCTGGAAAGCTCTCTTACAACAGGGATAATTCCACATATATAGCTGCACAAAAAGCTCACGCAGACTGCAATTGCAATAATAAGATTCTTTCTGGCCGGTGGAATAATTATGGCAAGGAACATTCCGTAAAGGGCTACAGAAAGAGCACTTACAACACGGGCCGGGAGAAAGTTTCCTGCTATGATTCCAAGCGAAGTTCCAATGCTCCATAATGGAACCGAAATAAGGATTGCCCCGTAATTATATACAGGCTGAACATAACCTGGACGTGCAATTGAAATACCAAAAATTTCGTCTGTGATTCCAAAGCCTACACAAAAGCGGTGAATCATTGGAGTTTTAGGATCGAACCGCTGGGCAAGGGCGCAGCTCATAAGCATATAGCGTGCGTTTACTACAAGGGTGATTACGGCAATTTCTATAAAAGAAGCTGATGCCTGTATTGAAGTGAACAAGGCATATTCTCCGGCAGAGGCAACATTAAAAAGACTTGCAATAAAGCCCTGAATTGGAGTAAGTCCTGCGTTTCTTGCTACAATGCCCAGAGAAAAAGCAACTGCAAAATAGCCTAGTCCTATTGGAAGACCATCTCTGAGTCCCTGAAAAAAATCTTTTTTACTCATGACCTTTGAATTATTCCTTTAAAGTCCGAAATCTTTTTATAGCCCTTACGTTTCATAAAGGCTGCAAGACCATCAATGATTTCTATCATGGCTGGTGGATTTGCAAAGGTGGCGGTTCCAACCTGAACTGCGTCGGCTCCAGCCATAATAAATTCAACTGCATCCTGCCAGGTGGCGATTCCTCCGATTGCTATTACAGGAACTCGCTGATTGGCCGGCAGAGTATTGATTGCCTGAACAAGCTCATAGATAAGTCTGACCGCAATTGGTCTTACAGCCGGGCCGCCAAGACCTGCCTTGAGTTTTTCAAAAACAGGAACCCCGCGTTCTATATCTATGGCAATTCCCTGGAACGAGTTACAAAGGCTTATTGCATCTGCACCAGCTTTAATACATTCTAAAGCGACGGCGTTGAGTTCAAGACTCTGCGGTGTAAGCTTTACAACAAGAGGCTTTTTGGTTACTGCACGGACTGCGCGAACAACTTCTGATGCTGCCTGACAGGTCATTCCAAAGGCTGCCCCACCCGCACTAACATTCGGACAGGAAATGTTGAGCTCTATCATTGGAACTTCGGTTTTATCCAAAAGCTCTGCGCCCTTTGTGTAAGTTTCCAGAGAGCTTCCGCTAAGGTTTGCAATTGCTACAGGCTTGAGAGCCAGCATCTGAGGGAGCTCGTGTTCTATAAAATGCGGGATTCCGGGATTCTGAAGTCCGATTGAATTCATAAGTCCTGAAGGAGTTTCCCATACACGAATTCCGTCATTACCCTGACGAGGTTCAAGAGTAAGTCCCTTGCTGCTTATACCGCCAAGACGGTTTACATCAAAAACTGATTCATATTCAGTTCCAAAACCAAAGGTTCCGGAGCTTGCAATTACAGGATTCTGGAAGTTAACTCCGGCAATTTGAACTGAAAGGTCTGGTTCACTTGCAAGCGGTTCGCGGCGTGGCTGAACTTTTACACCTGCAACCTGGTCGCGCTTCCCTGTTCCGTCAAGGTTTTCAAAATCAAGAATGCGGCTATAAAAAACAGGGCCTTCTTTACAGCAGCGCTTTTTACCTTCTGTAGTTTGAATTGTACAGCCAAGGCAAACACCTGCTCCGCAGGCCATATGAGCTTCTAGGCTCAGATAACAAGGAAGACCTGCTGCTTCTGCAACTTTTTTTACATAGGCAAGCATTGGAGTTGGTCCACAGGCATAAACTACACTGTAGTTGCCCTGGCGCAAAGCTTCTTCTGTAAGGGCGGCCGGGAGCATTCCGTGAACACCTACAGAGCCGTCATCTGTTGTAATTGTAAGCTTTGCAGGCTTGATGTGCTCAAGTCCGTAAGAGCCGCTTTTGAAAGAAGCAAAAAAGTCATAAGAGCCGGCTGGTAAAGTTTCTGCAAAACCCGCAACAGGAGCAACGCCAATGCCACCACCGATGATGCAGGCCTTTGCAACATCTGCGGTCCCTGAGCCTGTCGAAGGGGTCGAAGGGCACGGGAAACAATTTCCGCAAGGCCCCAGCAGATTTATTTTATCATCCGGCATAAGACTGCATAATTCTTTTGTGCCCTGGCCTTTGAGCAAAATTAAAAATTCAAGCTTGGGAGCAGGCCCATCCTTATTTACATGAAAAACACTTATTGGACGGGCAAGCAGTGTATTAGTTCTGACCGCCTGCAGCATATAAAACTGCCCCGCAAGAGGAAGCGGCACGGTTTTTCCAGAGCCGCATCCTTTCCCACTTGGCTCAACCACAAGGCTCCAGACACTCCCCTTAGGGTTAGCGCCTTCCACAGCCGCGCAGCTTACAACCCGCGCCTGATCATATATAGGATAAGTTTTATTACATTCCGATGGCATAAAGCCTCCTTATTACAGATGTCCGAGTCAAGCCCGAACATGACACAATACAAGTATCATTGTCGGGCTTGACCCGACAATCTATTTTGTTAAGTCCACTTTACTATCAATAGCCGCCTTCGCAGCCGCATCAGCAATATCATCCATTGTCAAAGCCCCCGCAGCTGCCTTTTCTGCAAGAGCGGCATCTTTTTTCCAGGCACACAAAATGCCGCGGCTTGAGTTTACAGTTCCACCGGCACGTTCCAGCAAAGTCTTACAAATCTCGGCATCACCCCCCTGGGCCCCGTAACCCGGAATCAAGAAGAAGGTATTCTTGTATTTATCGCGAAGGTAGCGGGCATCGGCAACCTGGGTAGCACCAACTACGGCACCAAAAATCCCGCAGGTCTGGTCAGGATACTGGCTTGCAAAGTCACCACCAATTCTGGCAATTTCGTCGCCAACTCGTTCCAAAAGCAAGCCGCCGGCCTTAAGCTCCTGATGTTCAATATCAGTCATTCCGGGGTTAGAAGTACAAAGCAGAACAAAAGCCCCCTTGCCCCCCTTTTCAGGACTAGAATATTCAGTAAAAGGCTGCAGGGTATCAAAACCCATGTAAGGATTAATCGTTATGATATCAGTTTCAAAATCCCCGGTAAAATGAGCACGGGCATAAGCCTTAGAAGTTGCTCCAATGTCGCCGCGCTTAATATCAGAAATTGCAATGAGTCCGGTATCGCGCACCAGCTTAAGAGTCTGGGCATAAACCTTGAGCCCCTCAAGCCCCATTGCCTCATAATAAGCAATCTGAACCTTAAAACAGCAGGCAGATTTGTCGGCCGCAACACGGTCAATAATTGCCTTGTTGTAAGCAAGCACAGCCTGAGGGCCACTGCCACACTCTTTGATAATATTTTCAGGAATATAAGAAGGGTCCGTATCCAGCCCCACACATAAAGGTCCATTTTTAGCCGCAAGCTCCTGCAAGAGCTGCATCTTATGTTTGTTATTCATAGCTGTGATTATAGTAGAAAAGCGGGGTTTCAACAATAAGAACTAGACACTACTTCCAGATTCCATTACCTTTAAACCATGAAAAAAATCATTCTATTTTTTACTCTCATGCTTTTAACAGTTAATATCTTCTCTTTTTCCGACCAGGTATTAAGAACTAAAAAGCTTCCTTCAAAAAAAGAATTCAAAAGCCAGTATGCTCTTTTTCAGGAAAATGAAAAACTTTCTGATCACTGGAGCCAGAAGTGGGAATACGAAAAATCAAAAGACGATGTCATCCGGGAGCTTAAAGATTTTGATTCCTACCTTGACACCCTCAAAGAAAATTACGAAATAAAACTACTGAGCCTTCTTGTAAAATCTTATCTTTACAACCTTGACGGCATCCACTTTGACCAGGTTGTTGAATATGGTACTTCCTTAAAAGAAAAATACCCTAAAGAATACCGAACCTGGTGGCTTATGGGCAATTTTTATTCGGGAGCTTCGCTTAATTATATCTATCCGGAATATGAAAAGGCCGTAGAAATGCGGGGTGGGATTGGCATAAAAGATGAATGGGCTGTTCCTTTTTTATACAGTTATATTTATGGCTGCAACATGGCCGGCATGAAAATCCATGCACGCTGGGCACTCAATTATTACTGCCAGTTCACAGGAACAAAACCCGAAGATTACTATCTTTATAAACTGCTCTTTTCAAATCAGGCAGAGTCCTCTATAGACGAAAGTTATGATTTGTATGATACCTGGCTCTTTGGTGAAGACGCAACAGAATTGCGTGTCTTCAGTACCTTGCTGGGAGTTTCAATACCTGTACATGAAGATTGGCAGATG
>JAILBH010000092.1 GCA_024681195.1 Treponema sp. | reverse complement strand
GTAAAATTTACCGACGCAAAGCAGAACTTTAAGCTTCATCTTATGGATACAGACGGCGGAGAGGAACTTCCTCCCTGGAGAAACACAGCTTATATAAACGCTTCTGACTATAAGGTTGGGGAATGGGTAACTGTTGAAATTCCTTTGTCACAGTTAAAGGAAGAAGGTGCATGGTCAGATAAGGAAGGTAAATGGTTCAATCCGCAGGGCAAATTTGACTGGTTACGTTTTGACCACGTCGTTGTTGATTTTTTCCATGAAGAGAACGACCAGAAAGGCGACATCTACATCGACGACATCGTGATTAAGATGAAGTAAACCACCTGTCATCCTGAACTTATTTCAGAATCTATAAAAATAGGGAACTTTTGTGTTGGTTTTATATCAAAAGTTCCCTATTTTTATGAGAGTTTTAACACAGTATCTTTTTAACTCATTCAAGTATATAATTATCCTCAAGGAGATTTATCTTATGAAAAAACTTTTGCCTCTTTTGATTTTTGCCTGCTGTGCGATGACTACCTTTGCGCAGAAAACAAGTGTGCCCTTTACAAAAGGAGTAAATACTTTTATTCCTTTTTTTCGTGATAATGCGACAATGGACAAAATGCCTTCGCTGAATGTATATGATGAGGATGATTTTATATGCCTTAAAAGCATGGGTGTGGATGTTGTAAGACTTGCTGTATATTTCCCATATCTTATGGAGCCTGCATTCACAGGGACAGTTAATGAAACAGTTCTTCAGAAAATCGATGAAGTTTGTGACTGGGCCGAAAAGAATCAAATCTATCTTATTATTGACAATCATGGCATGGGTGGTGCTGATTACGGTACAAAAACAGCAGCAGAGTTACAGGAACATCTGGAAAAGTTATGGCCTGTAATTGCAAAACGTTATGCAGACCGAAGCCAATATATTATGTATGAAATAATGAATGAGCCGGCAGATCCTCTCACTACAAGTCAATGGCAGAAGGTTCAGGAAGTCATTATCGAAAAAATCAGAGAATATGATAAGAAACATACAATTATAGTTACAGGTGTTAACTGGTCTACAATTGATTACCTGACTCAAATCAAACCTTATAAAGATTCTAACATTATCTATACCTTTCATTTTTATGAACCTAATTTATTTACCCAGCAATATGAATCTTTTTCAGAAGAATTACAAGGCACAGATGGTATTCCATTTCCGTATGATAAATCAAAGATGCCTAAGATCAAAGCACAGGAGGGCACCTGGTTTAAAGAGCTTTATAGTACATACGCTAAGGATGGTAATGAAAAATATCTTGAAACCCGCATAAAAAAGATTTCAGATTGGGCCAAAAAGAATAAGGTTAATATTTTCTGCGGAGAAATTGGTAGTGGAAATCCGGTAAATCATTCAGACAGAGTTGTATATAATAAGGCTTTGTCTTCAGTATTACAGAAATATAAAGTTCCTTATTGTGTCTGGACGATGGATGTAGCCAACGGATTTATGCAAAACGAAAAACGTGGCATGATTTTCCCTGATGATATTGATGCGGACATTGTAGAATCATACGGTTTTACTATGCCGGATTCTTCAGCCTTTGAAAAAACAAATACAGTTATACGAACCTTCCCAAATAAACCGTTTATACTGAATGATGGTATTACAGGAAAATGGGTTGAAACTTTATTTTATGGAAACGTAAAAAATTCTTACGTAAACGACGGACACGCTGATTGTATTCTTGTTACTTATGATACTGAAACTAAATACAGTGGCTGTATTATTTACCCGCCTGATTTGATTAAAGAAAGTATCATAAAAAATCACAGTTCACTGGTTCTAAGTCTTTCTGTAAAATTCACTGAAGCATCCCAAAGCTTCAAAATCCATTTTAAAGATACAGACAAAGGCAGCAGTTTGCTCCCCTGGAAAAGCAGCTATGTTGTCCAGGCTTCAAAGAATTCTGTAGGAAAATGGATAACCGTTGAGATTCCTCTTTCTAAAACAAAGGAGATTGATGGAACATTTTCAGACGTAGAACAAAAATGGTTTGACTCAGAAGGAGAATTCGACTGGGCTCGTTTCGACAGCATTTATTTTGATTTCGATAATTACGATTCCATGACAGGAAATGTCTACATTGATGATATTGTAATTATGAAAAAATAAAGCTTGAACCTAAATCAAACTATCCCAATCATGCCAGCTGACATATTTGATGCCATTTATGGTGCAGGTAATATCGCCAAGATAGAAAACTGCACCCTGGCATTTTGTGTCTGTGCGGAGAGAAACATATTTTCGCGTATTGGCAGAAAGCTTTTGTTCTGTGTCTGAGTTGCTTTTAATTTCGATTGCGTAGGTATGTTTCCAGTCGGCAATTGTATCAACTTCAAAGCCTTTGGAA
>JAILBH010000088.1 GCA_024681195.1 Treponema sp. | reverse complement strand
GAAGGTGTACCAATTTCTGCTATCCTCTTTGGTGGACGCCGCCCTTCTACTGTACCTCTCGTACATCAGGCTCGCAACTGGAACCACGGTGTATTCCTTGGATCTATCGTAGGTTCAGAAATCACTGCTGCTTCTACAATCAATCCTGAAGAAGTTGGTAAGATCCGCCGTGACCCATTTGCAATCATTCCATTCTGTGGATACAACATGGGAGACTATTTCCAGCACTGGGTAGACGTAGGTGCTAAGGCAGATCAGAACAAGCTTCCTAAGATCTTCTACGTTAACTGGTTCCGCAAGGACGAAAACAATGCTGATCTTCCAGGTGGATTCATGTGGCCAGGCTACGGCGACAACAGCCGCGTTCTTGCATGGATTTTTGACCGCTGTGATGGTGTTGATAACTATGTTGATACTCCAATCGGTTATATGCCAAAAGAAGGCGCTTTGAATACTGACGGTCTTGCAGACTACTACAAGAAGACTCTCCCAGAGATTCTCAAGGTAGATGTAGAAGGCTGGAAGAAAGAGGTTAAGGATATTCGTGAAAACCACTATCCAAAATTCGGAAAGCATCTTCCAAAAGAACTCAATGCTATTTTGGATGACTTGGAAGCACGTCTTAACAAGGCATAATTTTTCGGGTTTCCTGAGCTTGTCGAAGGGCCCCTTCGAGAACCTCAGGGACCGCAGAATACAAATCCCGCTCGCAAGGGCGGGATTTTTTATGAGGTAAAAATGACATCAAAGAAGCTTTCCGGCGGGCTTTTTTTAGCAATCCTTTTTTTATTTGTTTCCTGCGTAAGCCATCCCGTAATTGAACCACAAGACGAGCCGCTTTTATATCCGGAAGAAACGTATATTCCGCAAAACTTTGCCTGGCAGCAGGTTCACAATGGTATCTGGCGTTTTGATTTTAAGAATCCGGAATTTCCTGTAATCTATCATGCTGTAAAAATTGACCTTACAAATGCGGCACTTACACCGGTATGTTTTCCTTCAAAAGACACTCCCAAAAAAATTGCCCAGAAAGGTAAAAAAACCAGCCGGTTTGCAAAACAGGAAGGCTGTGTAGTTGCAATAAACACTTCTCCGTTTAATAAAACTGGTCTCAAAAAAGAAGTCTTAGGCATACACATTGATAATAAAACCCAGCTTTATCCCCCGGTAGAAGGCTACTCTGCCCTCATAATAAATCGTCTTCCAGAAGCACAGGGACTTATTGCAGACATTGTAGACAGTCAGACTCCACAAGCTTTTGAAAATGCAGACTTTGCTTTTGGCGGATTTTTTACAGTATTACGAGACGGCCAGATTCAATCCTTCCCGAGTTGCAGTCATGATTCACGCTGCGGCTGCGGCATTTCTGAAGATGGAAAAATCCTTTATATCCTTGTTGCAGAAGGAGAGTTACCATCCATTAGCGAAGGCTTTTCTTACCCTCAATGTGCTCAGGTTTTTAAGGCTATGGGCTGCAATGACGCAATGGAATTTGATGGCGGCGGTTCAACAGAGCTTTGCATAGACGGTAAATCTGTTTTAAGCTATCCGACTCTACGCAAACAAGCCGGAAGCTTTGGCTTTGTACTCTTCCGTTTGCCCTGAATCTAAGACTATGCTATAATAAAAATATGGCTTTAGTAGAACTCAAAAACGTAAGTAAAATATATCAGATGGATAAGGTTCAGGTTCATGCTGTAGACAACGCTTCCTTTTCCATTCAAAAAGGTGAATTTGTTGCAATTTCGGGACCATCCGGTTCGGGAAAATCCACATTATTAAACATAATTGGACTCACAGATCTTCCAAATTCAGGAAGCGTTATTCTTAACGGCATTGACGTTTACAAGGATATTAATCTTTCTACAACAAAAACAATTCCTCTTCCACTGGATTCTCGTCTTACAGATCTACGACGCCAGCAGCTGGGTTTCATTTTTCAAAACTTTAATCTTATTCCGGTTTTGAATGTATATGAAAACATTCAGCTTCCGCTCGAGATTGGTCCTTCACCGGCAACCCAGAGCATGAATAAAAAGGAACTTACAGAGTGGACCAACTATCTTGTAGAAACCGTTGGCCTTACAGACTGGAAAAATCACAAGCCAAGTGAACTAAGCGGCGGTCAGAGACAACGTGTTGCAATTGCGCGCGCCCTCATTACAAAATGCCCGATTATTCTTGCAGATGAACCTACAGCAAACCTGGACTCAACAAACGGAGACCAGATTCTTGAGCTTATGAAAAAACTGAACAAAGAATTAGAAACAACCTTTATTTTTTCTACTCATGATTCAAAGATTGTCGAAATGTCAAATCACATTATAAAAATCAGAGATGGAAAAATCAGTAATCCAGAGACAGCGAAATAGTTGTAGCCATCTTAAACTGCGGCCTTTTATATGAGCGACCATAATCTACCGAAACAGCGTTTCTCCACGAAGCATATGGCAAAATTCCGTCAAAAATATAGGCTGCAACCAGGTTTCCATCACCACTTGTAAAATTATGATTCCAGTCTATTGCACCCTTCATGTTTTTATTCTTACCAATTCGCTTAATTCCCCACTGAAGGGCAATCTTATTATTATGTGCTTTTTCATCCTTCGAAGGATTAGGAATATAAACATAGTTATATTCAATATTAATTCCAATATTAGGATCAAAACCATCCCAGAGTCTGTAAAAACCGGCAATTGCACACACATTCTGATAACCAGCTTTGGAATCAAGCTTCTTTAAATTATTAAAGCGCACAACACCCTGAGCATATGTATCAAAACCAAAAATTGTTCTTTTTACTTCAAGTCCGGCAAGCGGAGACTTTTTTTCGGAATTTCCATATTTTTTTCCAAAAAGATTTACACTTGTGTGTCCGATTGTCTGCTCAAGACTCGCTGCCATAGTTATATTTGTATAACTTGGATTTGGAGTAAGCGCTGCATAATTATAGGCACCAACAAAAGTAAAGGTTCCTGTACTCCACGGATAACGAACTTCGGCATTAAGCATACCATTTGTATCTGCCATAACGTTTCCTTCTGACATCATTCTGACATAACCCCAGGAAACACCCTTCAAACCGGCAGAAATAAAAATGCGGTCAAAAAGCAGATAATCAAAATATATATGTGAAAGTCCCAAAGAAAATTTATTACTCAGCGAAGTTCCTATTCCTCCGTGAATACTTACAACAGGATTAGGACTAACATTCATATAAAGGCTGTTGTTTAAAGAAAGATAACCACCAAAATCAGGTTTATCAAGAATAAGGGCCGAAAGACCAAGATCTGCATCAAAATGCCCGCTAAGACCAATAAGAGAAGAAAGGCCTGAAGAACCTGCAGCAGGAAGAACCGGAGCTGACTGTTCAACTTCTACATCGCCTGTTGCCTCTGCAAACATTGCATCAAAATCATCTTCCTCTTCTTCTTCCTGAGCAAAACCAAAAGCACCGCCCATCAGACAAAAAACAAGAGATAGAGAAATAAGCTTTTTGTAAAATAGTTTTTTCATTTATTTTGAACCCATCTTTTCCAGATAAGGTTTAGTATATACTGTATCGCTTACCTTTTCAAATGATATATTCTTAATAGTGATCTGGGTTTTTTCATACTGAAGCTTACCGCCAATCTTTTTACCACGCAGATTATCCTGAATAACCATGCTTTCGGGAACAGAATAAGTGCGGTTTGCGGTTTTTACAATTTGATAAGACGGAACGCCTGTAGTTCTGAGCTTTTGTCCGCTAAGTGAATAATCTTCCTTTTTGCGAACAAGACCATCATCCTTTGTTACCCAGATTTTAAGAATTGGATAGGTAACGTTTTCTACCTTTGCAGTAAGTTCAAAAAGAACGCAATCCATGTTTCCAAGCTTTACTTCTTCAAAACTTTTAATTGAATAATCACGGGCATAATGCTGGGGTGTAAAGTCTGAATTATTGGCATTTGTATTCTGAAACTTATCTTTTGCACTTGTAAAAGTAAAACGGTTATCCGCAGGATCATAAAACCAGATATTATCATCATACTGAAGGTAGCCCTTACCCTTTTCTTTTACAGGACCGGTAATCAAAATTGTCCATTTTCCGCTTTTATCGCGTCTGTAAAGCACTGCTTCTGTAATATTCTTACCTTCTCCGGGTTTTTCCTGAACAACAGTATAATTTCCCGAAAAATCTGTTTCGTAGAATGCTGAATTATCTTCTGCAAGCTGTAAAAGACGCTCGCTTTCTGCTTTAGTAATTGAAAAAACAGGAAGGCACATAAAAACGGCCATAAATACTGCAAAAACTGCTGATTTTAACTTCATTTTGTAAATCTCCTGATAATTATTCTGTTACGGCAAGAGCCTGACATGGCGTAATCTTTACCGACTTTCTTATTGCAAACAAAACTGCAGCCGTGGTGGTTACAATTACGGCAATAGAAACAACTGCAAAATATACAAACGAAATTTTAGCTTTTAGAACCCCGTTTGTAAGGAAAATATCAAAAGCAGGTATAAATGAAAGATTTATAAAGCCTGCAAAGAATACAAGAATTAAAGAAAGCACAAAGCCCGCAATGCAGCCAAAGAATACAAGAAGGCTTGTTTCGGATAAAAGAAGCCCCGTAATTTTGCCGCGCTTCATTCCAATGGCCTTGTAAATACCAATTTCATTGATGCGCTTCATCACAATTACACGGAAGGTACTGCTTACACCGGCTACAATAATAATTACAAGCATGATGATTATAAAGGCTGCAATAAGCTTCATTGCATCTATAAGAATCTGCACATCCTGAAGGTTTGCGCTAAGCTTTATGAGCGCATAAGTAGGCATTTCTAAAGCCCAAAGCTGGTCATAAAACTTCTGCTTATTATCTGTAAGCTCAAACATCCTGAATTTTTGTTCAAGCTGGTGCTGCCATTCAAGAATCTGTTTTTCGGAAGGAGAACCATCTTCAAAGAATAAAACAATTCGGTTGGTATAACCGGCAGGATATAGACAAACCTCCGAAAGAACATCTGCATCCATATAAGAAGTATACATACCAAAAAGACTTGAATCACGGAAAATTCCTTTTACAACAAGCTCACGTGTATTAATCTGTCCCGACCACGGAATCTGATAAAGGAATGTAATTGCATCGCCAGCCTTTACCTGGAGCATTTTGGCAATAGGCTCCGACAAAAGCACTCCGTTTGTTCCCTTAATTCCATCTGCGCTGCCGTCAACAAAATTCCAGGAATCAAAAAGAGGTTTCTCTTTGTCAAAATCTACGCCCTTTATTACGCGCTGACGAACTCCAACTCCTTCAAAATAAAAGGCTGCATATTCGGCATCAAGATCATGGCGTTTTGAAATAAGTGTATTTTCAGGAAACACTTCGTAAAGCTGTTCTATTATTTCATCCGGATTATCAATATAAAGCCCCGGGCTGCCTCCAATAAACTGAAGGTCGCCGCCATAATAGATTTTTGCCTTGTATTCCAGAGCATTAAGCATTCCGTCAATTAAAAACAGACAGAAAAGCGAAATTCCAACTCCAAAAACGCAGACCAGCATGAGCGAAAGGTACTGCTTTCTTCTGTATAAAACAGATTTAAGGGACATTGCAAAAGTTTTCATCAGCGAGCCCCCTGCATAGCCCTTACCGGACTGATTCGTACTGCATTAATTACAGGATAGACCCAGCCTGCAAGACCAAGTCCCACAACAAGCATAAACATTTTGAGGACATTGCCGGGTGTTACAAAAACCTTAAGCGCGTCTCCACCAAAAAGCTGAATAAGAAAGCTGTTGTGCAGAACAATATTTGCTTTGGTAATGAGGCTGCAGACCCATACACCAAGAAGAACACCAATAAGGCCGCTGGTTAAAGTAAGAATAAAGGTTTCGGCCATACATTGAAGGGAAATAAATCTTTTTTTGGCCCCGATTGCGCGGAGTGTTCCAATTTCTTGTGAGCGGTCCAGAATATTTATAACCAGAGTATTGTTTACAATAATAAAGCCTGCAAACAATACTATTGAAATTCCAATATTAAAGATAATCCTCATCCAATGAAGATAGAGCGCTGTACTTCCTGCAGCATGACGCCAGTCTGTTGCCTGAACCGGCCAGCCGTTTTTTCTGAATGCGCGGTTAAGCTTAGAAATCATTTTTTTGGCACTAACACCTTCTTTAAGGCGCACTATTAAAAAGTTCCAGGTTGAAGAGGCGGGAGTTGCAGTCTGTGTTTCAGTTTCATCCAGCGACTCCACTGCGTCCACGTCCTCTTCATCTTCATAAAACCATTCATCAACTTCCGAATCCGAAACATCTGCAAAAAGTGAGTCAAAATCAAAATCCAGATCCTGATCAAGCAGGGTTGTGTTTTCTTCATCAATTTCTATCTGCTCAACCGAAGCCGCCTCCGACATATCAAGAAGCGAACGAACTGTATCTGAATCTGCAATTGCAAAGCGATCAAAAATATCATTATGAATTGTATATTCAAAAAGAGCTGTAAGCGGTGCTGCACGGATTCTTACATAAGGCCCATCGGCAACTACAAACTGAACAATATCACCGATTGTAACACCAAGCTTTGCGGCTGTGTTTGTACAAAGCATTACGCCTCGTTCTCCGGCTGTGTATGGGGATCCTTCTACCAGTTTGATTGAATCCAGCGCCCTAAGGTATTCATCGCCGTTTACACCAAAAACGCATACAGCAAGGCGGTTGGAACCGTACTCCATGGCTGCCATTCCAGAGACTTGGGCAAAGGTGTTCTTAACCTGATTTTGTGAATTTACAAAAGAATAAATGTCTTCAAAAGGAATAAGGGTTGTGATTCTTGTAAGCTCGCCGGTAACAGGAGTTTCATCTCCAAAAAGACTCAATTGACTTGAACTCTTTGGACGAATCATCAAGTCGCCGGTAAAGCTCGAAATATAGTTTTCCTGAACGCCCTGCTCCGTGCTGTCAAAAACAGCATTTGCAACACAAAACAGGCAGACAGCAAAAGATACAAAAAGAATGATAATGAAGGAGCTTCTGCGAGAAATAACATTTTTATAGGCAAGCTTCAGAATCATTCTGATAAACGGGGCTTATTTTCCCGCATTCCATGCATCGGTAATGAGCTTGTTTGATTCAGGATCCTTCTTAATATTTACAATTGCATTTTTACAGAATGCTATAAATATAAAGATAAAAAGGGCTGCACAGAATATGATTATGAACTTCTTGGCACGACCTCTTCCTTCCGGAATAACAAAAGGCTCGTCCAAAAGATTTAAGAATCCGTTGAAGTTTGAAACATATTCATTAAGATCAACGTTAAGATTCTGAACTTCCTGAATACTCAAAGCATCAGAAGAAGAAGCCATTAATTTTGCTCTTTCCAAAGAAGTTTCTGTATTTACAAGAAGACTTTGAATAAGAGGATTGTAGTAATTCTGTAGTTCAATATCTGTATCGGCTACCATACTCTTTACAAGCTGTGTTGCATCACTAATTGAGTTGATAGGTACAGAAACTATAATATCATATTCGTTTCCAAGCTTTGATTCATTAATCTGAATCTTTTTTTCTTTTAATAATCCCTGTACAAAGCTGTTGAATTCGTAAGCGGTCATTTCTTTATCAGAAAAAATATTATGCTTTTTTATTTCGTCTACAAGGAACGGAAGACGCTGCGAATTATAGGTTGCAAGATATAAAGGAGTAACCTTATCTCCATTTGGCAGCTGCTTTGTAATTGAAAGAGGAATTACATTTACCCTTACAGTATAAGACACCTGAGCATTTCGATCATTTGCCTTTTTAGAAGCAAGAGGTAAAACAAAAAGATATAATCCGGCTAAGAAAGAAACAATTAAAGTTCCCCAGACAATCATTTTACGATAGCGGATTAAAACCGCAAATAAATCAAGAAGGCTGATTTCGTCTTCCTGTTTTTCTACATTCTGTTCAATATTTGTATCCATAATGGGGTATTTTAACATATTTTGGTTTTGAATTCTATAGTACAAAGAAAAGGCAGATTTTAAAATAAAGATGGAACCATGTAAAAAAATAGCTCACGGTCGGTAAACGGGAGCTATTTTTTCTTTTGGATCCAGTTATTTATTTTGACTATCTGCCTTGTTCTGTATAATTCTTAGAAATCCAGTCCTTGTAACTTCCGTTAAGAATGTTATTAACCCATTGTGGATGACTAATATACCATCGGACAGTCTCTGCCAGACCTTCTTCAAAGGTCATTTTGCGTTCCCAGCCAAGCTGAGTCTTTATTTTGGTGCAGTCTATGGCATAGCGCTTGTCGTGGCCGGGGCGGTCTTTTACGTAGGTGATTGTTTTTTCTATGTCGTCTATGTTTTTGCCTGTGGCTTGGGCAGTAAGTTCAATTACTTTGTGGAGCAGTTTGATGTTCTGCCATTCGTTTTCGCCGCCAATGTTGTATTTTTCGCCGGTTACGCCCTTGTTTACAATGAGCCATACTGCGCGGTTGTGATCTTCTACATAGATCCAGTCGCGGATATTGTCGCCCTTGCCGTAAACAGGAAGGTTCTTTCCATCGCGGATGTTGGAAATCATAAGTGGCAGAAGCTTTTCCGGAAACTGGTATGGACCGTAGTTGTTTGTACAGTTACTCAGTGTAATTGGAAGTCCGTAGGTGTGGAAATATGCCATTACTACGTGGTCGCTGCTTGCCTTTGATGAAGAATATGGACTGCGCGGATCATAAGGTGTGTCTTCGCGGAAGTAACCTGTCGGGCCAAGAGAGCCGTAAACTTCGTCAGTTGAAATATGATGGAAAAGAACGTCATCGCGGATTGTACCGTCTTCTTTTTTCCAGTAATTGCGTGCAACGTCAAGAAGTGTGAAGGTTCCCATTACGTTGGTTTTCATAAATGCTTCAGGGCCAAGAATAGAACGGTCTACGTGGCTTTCTGCCGCAAAGTGAATTACAGTATCTATGTCGTACTGCTTGAAAATGCGCTCAATCTGAGGGCGGTCGCAGATGTCAACTTTTTC
Organism: Treponema sp.; assembly: GCA_024681195.1. Lineage (GTDB taxonomy): Bacteria > Spirochaetota > Spirochaetia > Treponematales > Treponemataceae > Treponema_D. The sequence continues at coordinate 1,967 of JAILBH010000088.1, read as the reverse complement.
AAAGAAATAGCGTTGTGGGGTGGTTGAGCCTGTCGAAACTACCCCACTTCCAAATTTTTCTTCCACGTCTGCAAGGCTTTCGAGGTTTCCGGCATAGGTAAGGCAATCTACGTTTACGACTGTGCCGTCAAAGTTGGCATCGCCAAAAAGATTTCCCTGAGCAGAGCTCATTCCAAAAAGATAATGAATAAAGTTGGAACCGATAAAGCCGGCACCACCGGTGATTAAAATATTCTTAAGTTTACGCATTTTTCCAAACTCCATTTATATCAAAATATTTTTCGTTCAAATCAAAAGCTGGATGCTTGCCATCCTTTTCACTCAGAAGTGGGGTAAGTCCTGGGGCAACTGCATTCCAGTCTATATTGATAACAGGGTCGTTCCACATAAGACCGCCCTCACCTTTTGGGTCGTAAAAGTCTGTGCATTTGTAGGCAAAAACTGCACTGTCGCTCAGAACATAAAAGCCGTGGGCAAAGCCCTGAGGAATATAAAACTGGTTCTGTTTTTCGCTGTCTAAGATTACACCGTAGTATTTTCCAAAGGTTGGAGAGCCCGAGCGGATATCAACTGCAACATCATAAACGCGGCCGCTTACTGCACGCACAAGCTTACCCTGTGGATGCTGTGTCTGAAAGTGAAGACCGCGCAGTACACCTTTTGTAGATGCGCTCTGATTATCCTGAACAAATTTCATTGTAAGACCGGCTTCAAAAAAATCGCGCTCACTGTATACTTCAAAAAAGTAACCGCGGGCATCGCCAAATACTTTGGGCTGGATTTCGTACAAGCCCTGGATTTGCGTGCCGTCTTTTAATATACATGGTTTAAATTCAAATGACATATTTTTCCTTCTACCCCTTCGACAAGCTCAGGGACCGCGCTAATTTTTCGCAATAAATTCCAGATAACGACCATAATCAGTTTTATAGCCTTTTGCCAGTTCGAGCAGCTGATCCTTGGTGAGCCAGCCGTTCTTATATGCTATTTCTTCTATACAAGATACATATAATCCCTGACGCTTCTGGATTGTGGCAATAAAGTTGCTTGCTTCTAAGAGGCCGTCGTAGGTACCGGTGTCGAGCCAGGCCATACCGCGTCCAAGCTTTTCTACCTTGAGCTGCTTGCGGTCAAGATATTCGTTGTTTACAGATGTAATTTCAATTTCGCCGCGGGCACTTGGTTTTACATTGGCAGCAATTTCTACAACATCATTTGTGTAAAAGTAAAGGCCCGGAACTGCAAAGTTTGATTTTGGATTTGCAGGTTTTTCTTCTATTCCAAGAGCGTTACCAGCATCATCAAACTGCACAACACCGTAGGCTGTAGGATCTTTTACATAGTAGCCAAAGATTACACTCTTTTTTTCGTTTTTAACTGTATCATGAGCACGGCGCAGAGTCTGGGTAAAGCTCTGTCCGTAGAAAATATTGTCTCCAAGAACAAGAGCAACATCGTCGTTACCAATAAAGTCGCGTCCAACAATAAAGGCATCTGCAAGGCCTCTAGGCTTATCCTGAACCTTGTAGCTGAACTTCATGCCAAGCCAGGCCCCGTCACCAAAAAGCTCTTCAAAAACAGGAAGATCGCGCGGGGTAGAAATAATCAAAACTTCGCGGATTCCTGCCAGCATAAGAACGCTGAGCGGATAATAAATCATAGGCTTGTCATAAAGCGGCAGAATCTGTTTGGACACAGCCTTAGTAATTGGATAAAGACGAGTACCGGATCCACCGGCTAAAATAATTCCTTTCATAATAGAATATTCTAGCACATTTTTTGTCTTTTCGCTATACTGATATTCTTCGGAGACATGGAGGCTATAGTATGGGTGGCATTTTTGGTGTTGCTTCAAAATCAGACTGTTCTTTAGATTTATTTTTTGGTGTAGACTATCATTCTCACCTTGGAACAAGACGCGGTGGTCTTGCTGTTTATTCAGAAGAAGGCCGTTTCCAGCGTTCAAT
>JAILBH010000046.1 GCA_024681195.1 Treponema sp. | reverse complement strand
AAGGTTACCGCCTGCTATGTAAGTGTGACCGTTGGCTTCAATCTTTTTGATAAGCTCAATCATGTCGTCAATATGCTCGGTAGCGCGGCAAATAACATCAGGATGCCGGATATTCATTGCATCCATGTCTTTCATAAAGGCGTCGGTGTAAAAGTTTGCAACCTCCAGAACACTCTGATGGCGCTCTGCTGCAGATTTTTTCATTTTATCTTCACCGTTGTCGCCGTCATCTGTAAGGTGGCCAACATCCGTAATATTCATTACATGCTTGATTTTGTAGCCCAAAAGGCTCAAGGTTTTATCAAGAACATCAAGAAAAACATAGGCGCGCAGATTTCCGATATGAGCATAGTTATATACAGTAGGTCCGCAGCCATAAAAACCAACCTGCCCTTCTACAAGCGGCTTAAACTCCTGCATTTTGTGTCCCATTGTGTTATATAATTTTAATGACATATCGCTACCTCTCTGCGTTATTATACAGTTTTGAGGCTTCTTGAACAACAAAAAAACTTATTAAGAAAGTTTAATTAATCCGGATTACAGCCGAAATCAAACTGCCATCCGTCTGAATAACGGCCTTCTGCATCACTATATACGTAAACAAGAATTCCACCGGTATAATATCCTCTTCTTTGAACATAACCCATTCCCAAATTTGTTTCTGTTCCATGGAACACCTTTGAAGCACAAGCAATTACCTTATTTCCAATTTCTGAATAATTCAAAGAAGGATCTGCATCTTTTTCATATTTAATGGCATCACCCTTCTGGCTGTTAAATTTCTTTTTAAGACCGGCAGTTAACTCTCCATATTCCTTATTTTCAATATAAAGAAGGCTGTTTGCAAGCTGATTAAGATTATCAAAAAGATAATATTTCCCAATCTTACCCGGGATTTCTTCATAATCTCCTTCAAAATGATTTGCACAACCAGTTAATCCAAGTAAAAGAACAGCAAGAACAAGCAGTAAACCAGACTTTTTAATATTTCTTTTCATATCATACCTCTTAATTAATTATGGTCTTAAATTATTGAAAAATCAATATGCGGCATGGTATAATAAAACCGTGGCAGATTACGAAGAAATTATTCAAATTTTAAAAAATCACGATGCATTCAAGGGAGAAATCAAGGAAAACGAGCCTCTTGCTACAAAAACAACCTTTAAGGTAGGAGGGCCTGCAGACCTTTTTATTGCACCCCAGAATTATTATTCCTTCCAGATTGCAATTGATGCACTTTTGCAAAATAATTGCCGTTTTTTTATTATGGGGGGCGGCAGTAACCTTGTTTTTTCTGATGAAGGCTACCGGGGCGCAATAATCTGCACTTCCAATTTTAGTGATGCAGCATACTTTCAACCTTCAAATATTTCGCCACAGTTTGGAAAAGTCACACTCCAAAAAAATCAGACACTTATAACCTGCTTTTGCGGTACTCCAATGAAAGAGCTTGTAGATTTTTGTACAGAAAACAGCATAAGCGGGATGGAACGCTTTGCAGGGCTGCCAGGGTCTGTGGGAGGCGCGGTTTATATGAATGCCCGCTGCTTTGACTGTTCAATAAGCGAAAGGCTTTTTTCTGTAAGCTGGATAGAGTTTTCGCAGAACAAAACAGAATTAAAACAGGAAAAATTTGATCCGTCACAATGGGCATATAAAAAGTCTCCATATCAGAGCGGAAACAAATTTATTACAACAGCAACCTTCCTTCTTACGCAAAAAAACGCTTCTGAACAGGAAAGTATTGCACAGGAATGTCAAAAATACATACATGAACGTGAAACACGCGGACATTTTAAGTTCCCGAGTGCCGGCTCTGTATTCAAAAATAACCGCAGTTTTGGTAAACCAAGCGGTCAGATAATTGATGAAGCAGGCTTACGCGGTTATGCAATAGGAGGGGCAAAGGTTGCAGATTTTCACGGAAATTTCATTATAAACAGTGGAAATGCAAAAGCCTGTGAAATAAAACAGCTTGTAGAATATGTACAGCGGACAGTTCTGCAAAAATTTGGCTTTATGCTTGAGCCGGAGATAATTTTTGTCGAAAAATAAATAATAACAAGTTAAGTCTTGCGTTGACAAATACAAATTCTAAAATTATACTAATATAATAACACTTTAAGGTGATTGATATGTTACAATTGCAGATTTCTACATTTAAACAAGGGTCATACATTGTCGTAGAGGGTAAAGCCGACAGCGACAGATTCTATATTATTCAGAAGGGTATGGTTCAGTGTTTTAAATCCTCTGGCTCTGGAATCCAGCCGTTTAAGCTTGGTCCCGGAGACTTTGTTGGCGTAGTTCCCTGCATGGCTTCTCATCTTCAGATCGAAACAGCTGTTGCTCAAACAGATGTTCAGGCTATTGCCGTTCGTAAGGAACAGTATCCGGAACTCATTGTAAACAATACACCTGTAGCTCTTAAGATTATCAAAACCTTTGCTGCACGCATGCGCCAGATGAATGAGATGCTTACAAAAGCAACCCTTAATACAGTTGCTTCTGATTCTGCAGATCAAATTCTACGGGTTGCTCAGTTCTACGAAAAAGCTTCGCGCAATAATATTGCTGTTTATGCATACTACCAGTATCTTAAAACAAAGCCTGTAGGCCCTGCCGCCGAAGCCGCAAAACAGAAATTTATTGCATTAAAGGCACGCACAAGAGCTCCTTATTTTGAACCATCAAAAGAACTTAGCCGCGAATATCCTCAGGATACAATGATTTTCTCTGAGGCACAAAGCGGTTCAGATATGTTTATTATTCAGAGCGGAGAAGTAACAATTTCTAAGGTTGTAGATGGAAACGAGGTTACACTCGCCCTGCTCCACAAAGGAGACATGTTTGGAGAAATGGCTTTGCTCGAAAACAAGCCTCGTTCTGCAAATGCAATTGCCCATTCAGACTGCCGTCTTATGGTTGTAAACCACGAAAACTTTAATCAGATGGTAACAACTCAGCCACAGCTTATTTCGCGCCTTACAACAACATTAGCTGAACGCTTGTGGTCTATGTACCGCCAGCTTGATAACGCAAACCTGAATGATCCATTCCACAAGATGATTGATATGCTTTCGCTCCAGCTCGAAAAGCAGCGCATAAATATTGACCGCCTTACAACAAAAGCAATGCAGACAGAATTTACTCCAAAAGACATTGCAAATATGTGTGGTCTGCCACAGGAAGCACAGCACAAAGCAATATTTGATTTTTCTTCTTCTGCTCACATCAAACTTGTTGACAATAAGATTTACATCAAGGATGTACCGGAACTTGTTAAACAGGCAGCCTTCTACAGAAAACAGAGTAATGAAGATAAATAATTTACCGATAAACTCTATATGAGTAGAAAAAGAATCTTTATCTGTTTATTCAGTGTTTTATTTAACTTATCTTTCTTCGCACAGGATCTTCCAAATGGATTTGAAGGCGTTACTTTGGGTATGTCTTTAGATGAAACCAAAACACAGCTTCTTAAAAACCCTGATTTTGGCTATAGCGGAGACCGGGATGTATCTTTATTGCCAGGAGCCGGCCGTAAACTCATAGAAACAAATGCAAGCGGCGGAAGAGGTTCTGAATTCCTTACAAACTGCTTTTTTCAGTTTTATAACGAACAGCTTTATATAATTACAATAAACATTAATACACAAAAAACAGATTATTACTCATTACTTACGACTCTTACAAATAAATACGGACAACCAGATACATTAGATCCTCAAAAAGCAGTCTGGAAAAGTGATTCAATAACCTTGCAGCTGGAGCGCCCGCTTTCTGTAAAATACATTGATAACGAAACCTTTGATATGCTCAAAAATGCTTCTACAATCCAAAAGTCTTATGAAGAACAAAATCTTCAGGACTTCCTGGATGAATTTTAATTAAACGGGGGCATAATATGAATAAAAAACTTCTGGCCGCTTTTATTTTTCTTTCATTATTTATTTCTATGGTAAGCTGTAAATCAAGCAGACTTCCTGTAAAAAACCTTACAATAACCACCGCAGAAGGAAAAACCTTTACCGTAAAAGCCGAAATTGCAAAAACAGAAGCAGAACGCAATCATGGCTTTATGGAACGCAAAACAATCCCGGCAGGAACCGGAATGCTTTTTGTTTTTGACAAAGACCAGATTCTTTCTTTCTGGATGAAGAATACCCCTCACCCGCTTTCTATTGCCTATTTAGATTCCAAAGGAAAAATCCGTAACATATACGATATGACACCATTCAGCCTTACACCTATTGTGAGTACAGTTTCTGTACGCTATGCGCTGGAAGTACCACAGGGTTGGTTTAAGGAAAATAATATTAACGTCGGAGATGTTGTAAGCTGGTAATTTATTTTTCAAGCTTATCCAATTCTGCCGCTGCAATTGCATCCTTAGGATCAAGTTCCAGAACAATAGAAAAACATTTGCGGGCTTCTTCTTCGTCACCCTGAGCAAGTGCAATATAACCAAGATTAGAAACTATTTTTGTGCTGTCCGGATCAAGCGCCATTGCTTTTTGCAGAGCAGCCTTTGCTTCGTCAAATTTTTTTTCGGCAACAAGACAAAGTGAAAGTTCATTATAGGTATCCGGATTTTTTTCTCCGCCATATTTAAGGGATTCCAGAAAAGCCTGCTTTGCATCTTCAAAACGTTCAAGTTTGCGAAGACCCCAGCCCAGCAAAAACCACGCATTCCAAACCTTAGGATTGTTCTGAATGAACAATTTGATTTCTTCAAGCCCCTTTTCTTCTTCACCGCTTGCAATAAGATCATAAGCATTCTTAAAGCGCTCATCATCCATATTCTGATTGTTTATATTTTCAATTATTTCCTGAGCGCGTCCAAGCTTGTATTGACCGTTTTCTCCAAGTTCTTCTTCTGTAGCACCTGCATTTAATGCAACAAAGGTTTCAAAGCTGTCCTTTGCTTCACGGTATTTATGCTGCTTAAGATAAAAGAAGCCCGCATTAAAATATGCATCAGGTAGTGGAGGATCTGCTTCCATAGCCTGAATATAATAAGACTCTGCATCTGAATCATAAGCGTCTGCATCATCAAAAAGCCCTGCCCTTCTATAACTGTCTGCCCTCTGATCCAGGAACAAAGCCATGTTCAAAATAATGGCAACATCTTCGGGATCAAAGCCATGAAGAGCAAGAAATATTTCTTCTGCAAGATCAAAATCTTCATTCTTTGTTTTAAGGATTGCTGCTTCACACAATTCCTGTTTAATATTTGGCTTAGCCTTCTTAAGAATGGAACGGTAATAATCAAGATTCTTGTTCTTTTTGTCATAGGCAAGAATTGTAAGAATTCCCGCAAGAATCTGCTCCATTGTTATTTCTTTTGGATTAAAAACGCCGGGAGCATCACTATCCTTTTGCTGAACAGGAAGCTGAATTGTCTTATCAATTGGAAAAGCTGCGTCAGATAAATTAAAATTTTCCGGCAGGTCTATAAAATAAATTGAATCAAGAGGATTTTTTGGATTCATAATAATTCCTATTTCTGTTCTACAGATTCCTGTACTGTCTCTTTCTGTGCAGGCACTTCCTGTGCAGGCTGTGTCGGTGCAGTCTGTTCCTGTGCAGGTACTTCCTGTTCAGGATCCTTTTTAGTAATCGTATTTACGACTGGTACATTCTTAGTATCTGCTGCAGTATTAATTACCGGCTGATTTACAGCATTATTCGCATTTGCCTGCTGTGTGCTCAAAATTGTTTTTTGATAAGTAGTAATAAAGCTGTTGATATGGATTTTATAAACCATAGGAACAGTATCGCCATTAAATGCAATATGAACAGAAGCAATATCTTTACGGCCTTCCAGGAATTCTGCGCGAGGAATAATACCAGGAATAAGGACAGACTCATTTGTGTCAATAAAATCAATCTTAAGTCCAATATTTTTTCCTACAAGAAATTTTGGAACACCAACAAGCATAACCTTTGCACCACTAAAAGAAAGGTCTTTAAGAATACAACGGCGTGGTACATTTTCTATATAAATGATGGACTCTTCTTTTTCAAGTCCAAGCTTTCTGATTGAGTTTTTATTAATATCAATACGCTCTTCTTTACGATGGTAGAAGTTTTCGTTAGCTTCAAGGAACTCACCAATTTTAAAAATTAAATCATCAGGCGGACGCTGAGTAAAATTCAAAGTTATGATTGCAAGCTCTTCTGTATTCTGATATTTATTAATTTCACCAACAGTACAGTTTACAAAAAAATGAATTGGAGAATTATTTGCATCAATAAAACAATAGCGAAGCATAACGCCAAGATTCTTATCTTTTTGAATAGCAAGATAAGCACCACTATTTGTACCAATAATAATTTTTGCGGCCTGAAGAGAAGAAGAGTTAATCAGGCAAGGCCATTGACCGCCGGCACATTTAACATATACCTGACGTGGGTCCATTTTAAGAATCTGCAAATTTGATTTAGTAAAAACGATTTCCTTGTCTCTAAAAAAGTCATAATATCTGGAAATCTGATGACTGTTCGCAATACCCATAACCTATAGTTTATAGCAAACAAGGATTTCAAGCAAGGTATAAAACGCATTTAAAATAAAAAAAAACCGCCGGCAATTATGTCCGACGGTTTGATATGTAAATACTAAAGGTCTAAGCGTTAGCTTCTTCTGCAGGAGCGTCTGCTGGAGCCTCGGCTGGAGCTTCTGCAGGAGCTTCTGCTGCTGCTTCTTCTGCCGGTGCCTCTGCTGCAGGAGCAGGTGCAGGATTATTTCTAGCCTCGTTCTTAAGATGTGCGTTACAGAACTTACAAATATTTACATTCTGACCATTAATTTCCTTTTCATAGAGAACCTTAATATCTGTTTTTCCACAGATTGCACAAGTTCCTCTTCCATGATTAGGAAGTGATCTGATACCTGATCCACGATGGTTCTTAGACATACGAACTCCTTATACAAAACCTTGGGCTTATTCAGCCTTTGGTTCTTCCTTCTTTTCAGAAGTCTTTTTAGAAGCCGGTTTCTTTGCAGGTGCAGCTTCCTTTGACTTAGTAGATGCAGCTTTCTTTGTTTTTGCTGAATCATCCTTAGCAGCAGGTGCTTTCTTAGCAGCTTTCTTTTCTGCTTTTTCTTCACCTGATTCAAGTTTGTAATCAACAAGTTCAAGAATTACAACATCGGCGGCGTCTCCCTGACGGAAACCCAATTTAAGAACGCGTGTATAACCACCGTTTCTTTCCTTCATTCGTGGGCCAATTTCTGTAAACAACTTATTAAGGATCTTTTCATCCGAAATAAATTTTGCTGCTTCACGACGGTTATGTACAGTATCTTCCTTAGCTCTGGTAATAAGCTTTTCAGCAGACTTTCTTACCTCAAGAGCCTTAGATTTAGTTGTAGTAATTCGCTCATATCTAAAGAGTGATGTTACCATATTGCGCGACATAGCACGACGATGTGCTGTTGTACGTGAAAGCGGATTAAAACCATTCTTATGATTCATCTGTTTCTTCCTTCTGCTTTGATATATTGGCAGCATTCTTCAGATGACTATAGTCTGTCATGCCAAGAGTAAGATTCCATTCCTGGAGTTTTTCCTTGATTTCGGCAAGACTCTTCTTTCCGAAGTTTCTTGTCTTAGCTATATCATCTTCAGTTTTCTTTGTTAATTCGCCTATTGTACGAATATTTGCATTTTTCAAACAATTTGATGAACGTACAGAAAGCTCAAGCTCTTCAACAGGAGTATTAAGGAGTTTTGTGATGCTTTCGTCACCTTCATCGCTTTCATCACTTCCGATTACATCTTTGTCATTGAAGTTGATAAAGATTGCAAAATGTTCTTTTGCTATCTTTGCAGCCTCTCCCAAAGCATCTTCCGGAGTGATTGTGCCGTCAGTCCAAATCTCAAGAACAAGCTTATCGTAGTCATTACGCTGACCAACACGGCATGGTTCAATAGCATATTTTACCTTTTCAACAGGAGTGAAAATTGCATCCATTGGAATAGTTCCAACAATTTCGATGTAATGTTCATTTGTTTCTGCAGGTACATATCCACGTCCCAAGTCAACCTGGATTTCAACATCAAGATGAGCACCTTCCATCATTGTGAAAACGAGCTTATCTTTAGTCATAATCTCGAGCTGGCCTTCTTTTGCAAAGTCATCGCTCTTTACAATGCCAGGACCCTTGAACTCATACACGATTGTATCCTGTTCAATATCTTCTGGCAGACGCAGACGAATCTGTTTAAGACTATTGATTATTTCAAGTGTATCTTCAGAAACCTTTGGAATGGCCTCGAATTCACTAGAAATAACATGGGGGATCCCATTATCATCATAAGAAGTTATGCGGATTGAAGAAATTGCATAACCCTGAATAGATGACAACAACACTCTTCTGAGTGTGTTTCCAACAGTTGTACCAAATCCTGGTTCGAAAGGATACGCTGTGAACTTACCGTAGTTCGGATTTGTACTAATATGTTCAAATGTAATGCCTTTAGGTTTCTTGAACCCTTTAAGCAAGTTTTTGCGAGCCATCTGAACTCCTTATTTTTATTTAGAATAATACTCAACTACGAGCTGTTCTTTTACCTGATAATCAATATCACTTCTAGCAGCAACCGCAGTTACCTTTCCAGTAAAGTTATCACTGTTAACTTCAAGCCATGAAGGAATTGCCTTCTCCGGATTTCTGGTAAGAATTACCTTAATTCCAGAAAGTGAGCGACTTCCCTCTTTTACCGAAATAACATCACCTACTTTTACAAGATAAGAAGGAATATTTACCTTCTGTCCATTTACACAAATGTGTCCGTGGCTGATAAGCTGTTTTGCCTCGTTACGAGTTTTTGCAAAATTCATGCGGAACAAAACGTTATCCAATCTTGATTCGAGGAGCTGAAGAAGAACTTCACCTGTTACTCCAGATTTTTTTGAAGCCATATCATAGTATTTTCTGAACTGTTTTTCGAGCACGCCATAAATGAAACGGAGCTTCTGTTTTTCCTGAAGCTGAATACCGTATTCAGATTTCTTTCCACGACGAACTTCTTTCAGATTTCTTTTTGATTCCTTGGCATATCCCATAACAAGAGGATTAATTCCCAAGGCTTTGCATCTCTTTAATAAAGGTTGTGTGCTTTTACCCATTTCTAATCTCCCTGTTACATTCTACGTGTCTTACGTGGACGGCATCCATTGTGTGGAATTGGAGTAACATCTGAAATTGATTTTACTTTAAGTCCCATGGCGCCCAAAGAACGGATTGCGCTTTCGCGGCCCATTCCTGGTCCTTTAATAAATACGTGTACTTCACGTAAACCATAACTCTGTGCTTTCTGAACAGCGGTTTCTGCTACAGACTGAGCTGCAAACGGAGTAGATTTCTTTGCTCCACGGAAACCAAGTCCACCTGAAGAAGCCCATGAAAGAGCATTTCCCTTCAAATCAGTAATAGTTACGATAGTATTATTGAACGTAGCCTGAATGTAAACATTACCTTCATATACGCTCTTCTTTTCCTTTCGCTTTTTAACGGTAGCCATTAATTATTCCTCCGCCTTATGCCTTTTTCTTATTAGCAACTGTCTTCTTCTTACCCTTACGAGTACGAGAGTTTGTACGAGTTCTCTGTCCGCGAACAGGAAGTCCTCTCTTATGACGAAGACCACGATAGCAGCCAATATCCATAAGACGTTTAAGGTTAAGACCTACTTCTGAACGAAGACGACCTTCTACCTTATAATCTCTGTCAAGAATTTCACGAATCTTTGTGAGTTCGTCCTGAGAAAGATCATTCATCATCTTGAGCGGATCAATCTTGGCTTCTTCACAAATCTTTTTAGCCGATGAACGGCCAATACCGTAGATATAAGTTAATGCTGTATCTACATGTTTATTAGGGATGTCAACTCCCGCAATTCGAGCCATCTGTTTCTCCTTAAGCCTTAGCCCTGTCTCTGCTTATGTTTTGGGTTTGTACAAATGATACGGATAATACCATTACGTTTAATAACCTTAC
>JAILBH010000031.1 GCA_024681195.1 Treponema sp. | reverse complement strand
AACAAAGCCGTGCTGCTGACCAGAAACACCAATGGCTTCGATAGTCTTTTTGTTTGCAGCACTCAATTTTCCAAAACAAACATCAAGTCCGTTGTCGAACCATTCTGCTTTCTGTTCGCGTGTTCCATCAGCCTTGGAAATGAGTTCCATTGGGCAGCTGGCCTTTTCGATAATTTCCTTTTTTTCATAATCATAAATTACAACCTTCATACTCTGTGTACCAAGGTCAATTCCAGCAACAGTTTTCATTTTTTATTACTCCTGATTTTTATTTGGGGCTTCCCCTTCGCAAGCCGTCCCTAAATTCTAATACAAACCCCGAATAAGTCAAGCGGAATTTTCCCTATGTTGCAAACACCAATTCCTAATTAATCTTAAACAAATCTACTTCCTGTTTAAGGTCGGTAAGGTTGCTTTGGTTTTCGTCGCTCAGGTTGTGGCAGAGTTCTACGGATTTTGTAATCTGATTTGAACCGGCGGCCATTTCGTTCATAGCACTGGTGATTTCGCTGGTTACGTTGGCAAGGTTTGTCATTTCTTGGCCAATTTTGTGGCCACCTTCCAGAAGAACATTTGTATTTTCTTTTACGGCTTCCGAAGATTCCTGAATGCTGCTTATTGCCTGGAGGACCTGGGCACTGCCTGCATTCTGTTCGTCCATGGCATTTTTAATAACGGCTTCCTGTTGCTGAACCCTTCCGGTAAGTTCAAAAATAACTTCAAACTGATTTTGTACCGACTTTGTATTGTCAGAAACATTCTTAATAATATCCTGCAAAGAGTTAAGCTGGTTTGCAATTGCCTTACCCTGGGCATTAGACTGTTCTGCAAGCTTACGGATCTCGTCTGCTACTACAGCAAAACCCTGACCGGCTTCGCCTGCGTGGGCTGCTTCGATTGCGGCGTTCATGGCAAGAAGGTTTGTTTGGGAAGCAATGCTCTGTACGACTGTAGAAGCCTGAACCAGAGAGGCAGATTTATCAAGAATTGTTGCTGCCAGCTGGGTAGACTCGTTAATGCGTTCGCGGCCCTTGTCCGATTCCTGACCAAGCTCCTGTACTGTGCTGCTGTTCTGCTCCAGAATCTGTGTTACCGAGCGGATATTTGCAACCATTTCTTCTACGGCACTTGAAGATGTAGAAACTCCTTCTACCTGAAGATTTACATTTTTATCCAGGTCTTCAATTTTTGCCAGCATATCCTTTATAGTTGCATCACTTTTGGCAACACCCTGGGCCTGGTTGGTAACTCTTTCTTTTATGCTTTCAATGTTGGCAGTAATTTCTTCTATTGCAGAGGCGGTTTCTGTCATGCTGGCGCTTACATTGTTGGCAGTATTCATAGAAATATTTACAGAGTTTTCGATATCATTTAAAAGACTGTGAGTTTCGTCCTTAAAGGTGTTGAGGTCGTTTATTAAAAGCCCGAATTCATTACGGGTTGTAACAGGCAAAGGTTCTCCTGTGTAGTCTCTGTTTGCAACCTGATTTGTAAAATCCCTCATAATAAAAACACGGATGGCAATGGCGCGCTGCTGCAAAAGGCTTGTAATTACAATAAATACTGCACCAAGAACACCTTCCGGGAAAATATATTTTGCAACAAGTATACGGGAAGGGATGTTGCTCAAAGCCGAAGAAAGAACCGGCGAAATTGTAAGAAGAATAAAGCCCACAGCTCCAAAAACGCTTATAAATACAGAGCGGGTAACCAATGACATAGACTGAAACTCTTTGCTGTAAGGAAGCTTTGCAAGAGAATATTCAGACTTTTGAACCAGCAGACTGTAAAAAACCTGGGCAATAAGAAAAACGTTTCCGCAGCAGACAGTATAAAGGGGCAGGGTATCTACAAAAACCTTTTTTTCTGCAAAAGCACCCTGAACAAGAAAGGCAGAAAGAAAAGCATTTAAAAGGGCAAATCCCAATGTAACCGACTGAAAACGCTTGTAAACCTTGTTTGTTTTTATTACCGATTCAGGATTTTTAGGATCAAACTGCTTCATTTTCTTCGTCTGCGAAAAATACCAGTAGAGAATAAATCCGTAAATAAGAATGATTCCCAAAATTGCAAAAGGAGAGGTAAAGCCTATAAGGGTATTTTTAAGCGAAAAAACGCCCATGTAAACAAAGGTTACCCAGCTTACTGCAAAAGGCACCAGAAAAGTGCAAATGTAATAAATAAAATGGATTGCCGAAAATGTAAAAATAGAATTTGGATTAGAATTAGAATTGTTTGTGCTGCTCATTGTCGAGTACCCCATAAATATGTAGTCTATATAATAGTATAAACTAGAAAAATGAAAAATACAATTAAAAAGATAGAAGGGTAGACCTTGCGCATTATAAATAAAAATCACTTGTTATTCCTTCATTTTGTGTTTATAATATAATCGTGTCAGTACTATATATAGTAGGAACGCCTATAGGCAATTTGGGCGATATCACTTTGCGTGCAATAGAAACATTTAAAAGTGTAGATGTTATTGCAGCAGAAGATACGCGCCATACTCTCCAGCTTTTAAACCATCTGGAGATAAAAAAGCCTTTGATTTCCTGCAGGGCACAGAACGAAAAATCTGCCGGAAGCAAAATTGTTGAGCTTTTGGATCAGGGAAAGTCTGTAGCCTATGCAAGTGATGCAGGAACCCCGGGAATTAGTGATCCTGGCGCAGTTCTTGTAGACGTGGTAAGGGAAGCCGGGCACGATGTTGTACCAATTCCCGGAGCGTCGGCGTTTGCAACCTTAATTAGTGTTGCCGGAAGCGGTGGAAAAACCCTCATTTTTGAAGGATTTCTTTCACCCAAACCAGGAAGAAGGCGTTCCCGCCTGCGAGAATTAATGCAGACAGGGGATGCAGTAATTATTTACGAATCTCCGTACAGAATTACTAAACTTCTTTCTGACATTGCCGATATAGATAGTACACGGCGCGTAGTTGTTGGAAGGGAACTGACCAAGCTCCATGAGGAGATTGTTAGCGGTTCTGCTGGAAAACTAAAGGATGATTTTACAAGCAGGCCTTCTATTAAAGGTGAGTTTGCAATTTTCATCTCTGGTACAAAAACTATTCAACTTTCTGATGAATCTGCCGATAATTAAAGGGTAGAGGGGTAGGACGTTATGATGATAAATGGTGTAAACAATGTTTCTCAACTGAACAATGTTCAGAACATCCGTAAGACAGAGAGCTCTGCAAAGGTAAACAGCGAAACAGATTCAATTTCTGTTTCAAAAGAAGCCGTTCAGATGGCCGAAGCATATTACCTTGATAAGGTTGCCTCTGAAACTCCTGATGTAAGAGCTGACCGCATTGCAGAAGTAAAGGCTAAAATCAAAGACCCTTCATATTTTAGCGATGCAGTAATCATGTCGGCTGCTGAAAAGTTTATGACCAGCGTAGGTCTCTAATACAAAAACTCTAATATTCAGCAGACTGATGGAAAAGGTTGTCCCGCGGGGCAGCCTTTTTGTTTTTAAAGAAGTTTTACAAAATCCCATTCCATGATATAATTATTTTCTATGCGGAGAAATCTTCTTT
This sequence comes from Treponema sp., assembly GCA_024681195.1. Taxonomy (GTDB): domain Bacteria; phylum Spirochaetota; class Spirochaetia; order Treponematales; family Treponemataceae; genus Treponema_D. The sequence goes on along the minus strand of JAILBH010000031.1, from coordinate 7,319 downwards.
TACTGGTAACCTCGTTTATTTTTATTATTAGCTTTGGAATATCAACGACGGTTTCATTAAAATCAATAAACAGGCTCATCAAAGAAAACAATCGCGACAATTCAGTAATTTACGTAAACGAAGTTGCTTCATCTGTTGTAGACATTTTTTCAGAAGCCATAGCTGTTTCCCGCTCAATGAACAACACTTTTACCCAAATTCTTTTAAGCAGCAAAAGTCCTTTTCCCAGCGAACAAAAAGACAAAATCATTACCGGCTATCTAAAAGATATTATTCATAAGTTTGGTTATTCAGCCGCCTTTATGATAGAAGATAAAACTCTGGCTTATTACACAGAACAAAAGCTTGCCAAATATGTAGATCCTTCAAATCCCGACGACGACTGGTACATTCCGTTTAAAGAATCCGGCAAAACTTATGAACTCAATGTAGATACGGACCAGGTAAACAATAATATGCTTATTGTTTACATTAACACCCGCATGAGGGATGAACAAAACAACTTTCTTGGAGTCTGCGGAATTGGTGTTCCGGTAAGACAGGTTATGCAGGCGCTTCAGGAAATAGAAATTTCAAATAATATTACCATAAAGCTTGTTTCAAAAGAAGGAAACGTAAGGGTTGCAAGATCCGGCCAGATTGTAATGGAAAGAACCGAAAACGAAATCAGGCAGGCCCTCAAAACCTATAATTATTCAGAACCTTATCTATACAATCCGCATGAAGGCGACGCATATACAATCATAAAATACATTCCGGAATGTGAATGGTTTGCGGTTATAGACTACGATGGAGAAAAAAAGTCTTCTTTTTCTACAATCCTGCTCAGAAACCTGCTCATTTGTCTTACAATTACGCTTATTGTGCTCATAAGCATGAGCCTTGTTGTAGGAAACTTTACAAAAAATACAGAACGCTTTGTAGAAGAAGCATTGTTTGACCAGCTTACGGGGCTTAAGAACCGGCGTTCATACCAGGCCGAACTGGAAAAAATTAATGCAAAACAAACCTTCCGAACTGTAACTGTTGCAACAATGGATATAAATGGACTTAAGCTTACAAACGACTCCTTTGGCCATACTGCCGGAGATGATCTGCTTAAGGGGGCCGCTACTGCAATGAAAAACTATTTTAGTGCAAGCGGCTGGAAAGTCTTTAGAACCGGTGGAGACGAATTTGTTGCAATTACTGCAAAATATATAGAAGACGGCAACAAGGTAGTAGAAGAATTTAAAGAAGAGCTAACACGCTTTAAGCATAATCAGATAAAGGAACTGTCAGTTTCTATAGGAATTGCGCAGGGAACAAAGAGCGAAGTAAACGCAATAGAAGAGCTTATTAAAATTGCAGATAAACGAATGTATGCAGACAAAGAACTCTTCTACAGCGATTCAACACACGAGCGCCGCAGACGCTAGATTGGCGACAGGAGATTTGGTCTTAGCTGTCAATAGAAACAAAAGCGGCTTGTGGTAACGAAGAAAGCTTTTTGGTGAGAACCAGCGTGTCCAGGCTTGCAGGAATTTTTCCAACATAAATAAGCGAAAGCTTTTCGCTTTCTATTTCGTAAGTAGAATTAACTTCCAGAATAACAATGCCGTTATCTTCAAGAATCTTACGGATTTCATTTTCTTCTACATCAGAATTTTTAAAATCAATTTTAATGCATTTGCGTTTGTCTGCAGGGAAAAGCCGTTTTTCCATGCGGCCAATAATGAGCAGAAGAATAATAGAAAAAACAAGAACAACTGCAACAGGAATATAAAGTCTTGCACCACAGGCAACCCCAAGAGCTGCAGCTGTAAAAATTATTGCAGCCGAAGTCAACCCGCGTATATTAAGTCCCTGATTAACAATTGCACCCGCACCCAAAAAACCAATTCCGGTTATGACCGCTGCAGCCACACGAGTAGGGTCTCCCGTAATTATTCCCGCATCTGCAAGCGACACAGAAACAATTGTCAAAAGACAGGAAGAAACACAAATCAAAGTAAGGGTACGAATTCCAACAGTATGCTGGCGCATCTTTCGCTCAAGCCCAAGACAAAATCCGCAGGCAAGGCTTATGGCAAGGCGGGTTATATAATCAATAATAAGTTCAGACATAAAAGCTCCTATTTAAATAACGAAAAGCCGTTAGAAACCTTACCACCAGCTCGAACCCAGCTGCAGGCCTGCTTTACATTCTGATGAGACTTAAAGCCTTCTATAGCCGCAATGCTTTCTTTTACCCAGATTCCCAGCTGTTTTTCGCTGTTATAAAGCTCGTTTGCCTGATCACAGCGGGCAAGTAAAACAGAAAGATACTGTTTATCGCTTGTAAGGGTAGCAAAATTTTCTGCCAGAGAAATAAAAGCCTCTTGAGCGGCGTTTACAATATTGCTTGTAGGATGAATATTTATGTTCTTATTACCCGAACGAAGAATTTCAACCTTGGAAGGATAGGTTTTTGCAAGAAAAACAACTGTAAAAGGATCTTTTCTTTGTTCAAGCCGCAGCAAAAGCTCGTTTACAAAAAACTGATAGCTTGCAATCATGGTGTCTATTGCAGGCGAAACGTCTTCGGTGCGGTCCAGCTCAAATTTTGTTCCAAAATAATAAGAATCAAAGAACAGAACAATCTGATTTAAGTCTTCCAGGTGAGTTTCGGCCTTTATAATAAGTGAACGGGAAGAAATTGCAGAAGAACGGTTCCAGGTAGAGGCAAAAAGACCTTCTGCTTCAAAATTTGATGCTTCGCTTTCGTCCTTTGTAACACAGTAAACCTTGCGGGTTGTAACAAAGGCTTCGGCAAAATCAAGACAATCAGGTAAATCTTTACCAACAATTAAAATATCAGACATAGAATTATTATAGCACACTTTTTGAGTCATTGCGAGCACCCAACTATTATGATATACTTTATATTATGAAAGTATGGGTTAAATATTTAATTGGAATTGCACTTGGTGTGCTTACAGCAGTTTTTCTTCCGGTAGATTCTGCAACCGGCTCTTCGGTTATTACATTTCTTACAGAATTATTTATTCGTTTTGGAAGATACCTTGTAGTTCCAGTTATTTTTTCGTCGGCAATTGTTGCAATAAATAAATTAAGAAGCTCTAAGATTCTTTTAAAATCTACAGCCTGGACAGCAGGTTTTATTGTAATTTCATCACTTTTGCTTGCTTTTGTAGGTCTTGTTTCTATTCTTATTGCAAAGCTTCCTCGTATTCCAATTACAAATGAAATTGCCGGTCAGATTACAGGTCTTGATGTAAAGACTCTTATTCTGTCACTTTTCCCATATTCTGCATTTGATACTTTAAGAGAAGGTTCTTTCCTTCTGGTTGCATTCCTTTTTGGAAGCCTTATCGGTTGGGAAAGTGCCAGCGAGCTTACAACCTTTAAGCCTGTTTTTGCCCTTGCAGATTCACTTTCGCAGCTTTTCTATCATATTTCTGTTTTTTTTACAGAGATTATGGCAATTTTTTCTATTGCAATTATGTGCAACTGGACAATCACCTTCCGCGCAGCCTTTGCAACAGGAATTTACACCTCTCTGGTAGTAATGCTCATCATTGATTTTGTAATCATAGCAGGATTAATTTATCCTCTTATCATACGTTTTGTATGTCATGACCCGCATCCATACAGAGTTTTATATGCCAGCCTTGCACCAATGATGCTTTCTTTTATAAGTGGAGACTCAAATCTTGTGCTTCCACTCACAATCCGTCACGGAAAAGAAAGTCTTGGAATTAAAAGAAGAATAAGCGGCTTTACCTATCCGCTGTTTTCTGTATTTGCACGCGGTGGTTCTGCCATGGTAGCAATCATCAGCTTTATTATGATCTGGCGTTCTTATACAGCACTTGCAATTTCGTTCAGCGACATTATCTGGGTATTCTTTACAGCATTTGGATTATCCTTCCTTTTGGGAGGAACTCCTTCCGGCGGTTCTTTTATTCTTCTTACTATTATATGTACCGCTTATGGAAAAGGCTTCGAAACCAGCTATCTGCTTTTACAGCCTGCAGCCGTAATTCTTTGTTCTTTTGCAACCCTGCTCGATACAGCTACAGCAATGTTCGGAAGCTATGTTGTCTCTGTAAAAACAAAGATGGTAGAACATCATTCAATTACGCATTTTATCTAATTTCATAATTGTTTTTTTATTTAATTATTGTATAATAATTCAAGCACGTGAGGTGAAATTTGGGCATTTCGGTAAGTGATATTGTCACAGGACGTAAGACCTTCTTTATATTACCAGACACATCTCTCATCCCAACTTCATACCTGGAAGACTATTTTGCTCTTGGTTATGAATGTTATTTTGTTGAATATGATAAACGTGTAGACGTAAAAAAGAAGGTAGAAATAATCCTTTCGCTTTTTCAAGATGTAATTCTTTTCTTTAATATTGATTTTCCGCTTCCGGGAGTAAACTGGTTTGATTATATAGAAGATCTTGTATATCATAATCCAAAGGTAAGGTCTTCAATTGGTGTTCTTTACACAAAGCGCCAGACAAAAAGCGACAAGAATGCAATCGAAAAGCGCTATCTTTATGAAATGGGAATCCAGTGCGGTTGTATTCAGCTGGAATATCAGAAAAAACAGAATTTTGATTTAATTGCCAAAACCTTATTTGCAAACCAGGCACAGGGCAGACGAAAAACAATCCGCGCTTTGTGTACTCCGGCCTGTACCTATACTTTTGTTTATGGACAACACAAAGAACCCATTTCTGGAATTTTGCAGGATATAAGCCTTTCGCATTTTACAATTCTTTCGCATGGAGAACCGTTGCCAATTAAGCTTTACGAAAAACTCCTGGATATTCATTTTAATATCAGAGGCTTTTTATTCAGATCAGATGCAGTACTTGTTATGGAACGTCCTGTAAACGAAGATATGCTTTATGTATTTTCTTTCCTTACTTCTACAGGTGCCAACGGACTTGATGAACGTGAACGGGGACTTCTTATTCCGGCTTTGTATAAGCTGCTTTCAATAAACTGCGGCGCCTTACTTGATCAGTACTATAACAAAGGCGAAAGTCAGGAAGAAGTTTCAGAGCTTACAAACGTAGATGAAAATCTTATCAAATAAATCACACAAATCAAAAAAGGAAGCTGCCATCCGGTAGCACAAAAACTATGGAATTTACACAAGAAACAATCGACTCACTTACAGTAAACGAAGTGGAAATTATGAAAAAAATTGCCGCCGAACTGAATATTCGTGTTCAGCAGGTAAGTGCGGTAATCAGCCTGGTAGAAGAAGGGTGTACAATCCCGTTTATCAGCCGTTATCGCAAAGAAAAGCATGATAATCTGGACGAGGTTCAGGTTCGTGACTGTGATCATCTTTATAAGTCTTATCATAATCTGGAAGACCGCCGCCTCGAAATTGTTAAAGGCATTTTTGCACAGGGAAAGCTTACCGAAACCTTGTACAATGCGGTAATGTCTGCAACAACTCTTACAGCACTCGAAGACCTTTGGGCTCCATTTAAGAAAAAGAAGAAGACCCGTGGAATGCTTGCTGCCGAAAAGGGGCTTGAACCGCTTGCAGATTTTATTATTGCCGATCATGACGACATTGCCTGCGAAAAAGAAGCAGAAAAATTTATTAAAACCGATAACGAAGATCCTGCTCTTAATGTTGAGTCTGCCGCCGACGCTCTTGCCGGAGCAAAAGACATTATTGCAGAACGCATCAGCCAGGAAACAGCAAACCGCGAAGCAGTTCACAACCTTTATATGAAGACCGGCGCAATCAAAACAAAGGGAATTGTTCCGGAAGGCCAGGATGCAACTGTTGCCGAAAACACCAGCACCTACAAAATGTACTGGGATTTTAGTGAGCCGCTGGACCAGGTAAAGCCGCACCGCATTCTTGCCATAAACCGTGGGGAGCGCGAAGGTGCTCTGGAAGTTACAATTGATGTAGATGTAGATGCAGCAATAACAGCTCTCCAGCGCCAGTCCGACATTCACAACACATACCATAAGGATGCAATCGAAGACGGAGTAGTTCGCCTGCTTAGTCCGGCTGTTGTGCGCGAAATCCGCAGTGACGAGGCAGATGAAGCCGACGAGCATGGAATTGGTATATTCAGCGAAAACTTAAAGAACCTGCTTATGACCCAGCCAATTAAAGGTAGCCGTGTACTTGGTGTTGACCCGGGTATTCGTACCGGAACAAAGTGTGCCGCCCTTGATGAAACAGGAAAATATCTTGGCTATTTTAAGTTCTTCCAGGTAACAGACCCGGAAGGAACCTACAAAATGCTTAACGACGCAATAGACAAGTATGATATTCAGGTTGTAGCGGTTGGAAACGGAACCGGCAGCCAGGAAGTTCAGGCAATTGTAAGCCGCGTAATCAGCGAAAACTACAGCGACGTTGTTTATACAGTTGTAGACGAATCTGGAGCTTCAGTATATTCTGCCAGCGACATTGCACGCGAAGAATTCCCGGATCTGGATCTTACAATCCGTGGTGCCATTAGCATGGGCCGCCGCCTGCAGGATCCGCTGAGCGAGCTTGTTAAGATTGATCCTAAAGCAATTGGTGTTGGTCTTTACCAGCATGACGTAAATCAGAAAAAGCTTGCCGACCAGCTTGATGAAGTTGTTGGCTCTGTAGTAAACAACGTTGGTGTAAACCTGAACACAGCCAGCTACTCCCTGCTCAAATATGTTTCGGGCATAAACTCAACTACTGCAAAAAAAATTGTTGCCTACCGTGACGCGAATGGCAAAATCAAAAGCCGCGAAGACCTTAAAAATGTTCCGGGGCTTGGACCAAAGGCATACGAACAGTGTGCAGGCTTTTTAAAAATTGCCGAAAGCTCTGACCCTCTGGATAACACATGGGTTCATCCGGAAAACTACAATGCAGCCCGCGAGGTTTTGCCTTTGATACAATCAGGTCAGACAGTTCCAGCCGGAAAAATTGACGAAATTGCAGCCAAATATAATATTGGTGTTACAACAGTCCGCGACATTGTAGAAGAATTGCAAAAGCCAAACCGCGACCCACGTGACGGCTACCCGGCTCCAATCATGCAAAAGGGTGTCTTGCAGTTTGAAGACCTTAAAGAGGGCATGAAGGTAACCGGAAAAATCAAAAACGTAGTAGATTTTGGTGCTTTTGTAGACATTGGACTTCACGAAACAGGCCTTGTTCACCTTAGCGAACTTAGCGACAGCTTTGTAGAAAACCCAATGGATGTTGTAAAAGTAGGTGATGTTCACGAATTTACAATCATAGAACTGGACCGTGACCGCCGCCGAATTGCACTTTCTCTTAAGAGCGATGCAGCA
>JAILBH010000010.1 GCA_024681195.1 Treponema sp. | reverse complement strand
CATGCTTCTAAGGGGCTGGAGTTTCCTGTTGTATTTATTGCAGGTTGCGAAGAAGGCCTTATTCCTCATGCCCGTTCTGTTGCCGAAAATGACGGTAATGTCGAAGAAGAGCGCCGCCTCTTTTATGTTGCAATTACCCGGGCTAAGGACAAGCTTTATCTCACTTCCTGCCTGCAGCGAAAAAAGATGAACATGATTAATGAATGTACCCCAAGCCGCTTTTTGGATGAGATTCCACAAAACCTTATTGAATATCATGAGCCCAAAGAAATTACTCAGGAAGAAGCACATGATATGTTGAGTAATTTTCTGGACAATTTAAAAGCTAGAGGCTAAACTCTATACTTAATCTTCTTACCAGTCCCTTCGTAAAGCTTTTTGCGGAGCTCTGTAACCTGAGGGTCGGTAATGTAATCATCAAAGCTCATCATGCGGTCAATTACGCCGTTTGGTGTAATTTCTACAATTCGGTTGGCAATAGACTGAATGAACTCGTGGTCGTGTGAGCTGAAGAGCAATACTCCAGGGAAGGCAATCAAACCTTCGTTGAGGGACTGAATAGCTTCGAGGTCAAGATGGTTTGTAGGGTCATCCATTGTAATACAGTTAGCCCCGCTTAACATCATTTTGCTGAGCATACAGCGGACTTTTTCACCACCGGAGAGAACCTTTACTTTTTTGAGGGATTCGTCGCCGCTAAAGAGCATGCGTCCAAGGAAGCCTCTGACATAGCTGTCGTCCTGTTCTTTTGAATACTGCTTGAGCCATTCTGTAATGTTCATATCGTTTTCAAAGTTGCTGGAGTTATCGCGTGGAAGATAAGTCTGGCTTGTTGTCTGTCCCCAAAAGAATTCACCACTGTCAGGCTTTTTTACACCGTTTACAATATCAAAAAGCGCTGTTACAGAGTTATGCTCAATACCTACAAAGGCAATTTTATCTGTGCGGTTTACCACAAGGCTGAAGTTTTTAAGCAGGTCGTTTCCGTCTGCATCTTTCATGCAAAGATTTTTACATTCCAAAACATTATTTCCAATTTCGCGGTCGGCCTTAAAGTTTACATAAGGGAACTTTCTAGTAGAAACAGGAATTTCTTCAAGAGAGTCTGCCAGCTTATCATAAATCTTTTTGCGGCTGGTTGCCTGTTTTGCCTTAGAAGCGTTGGAGCTGAATCGCAAAATAAACTCGCGCAGGTCCTTCATTTTTTCTTCTGTCTTTTTCTGCTGATCGTGAGCCTGTCGCTGCATAACCTGAGTCATCTGATACCAAAAGTCGTAGTTTCCGCTGAACTGAGTGATTTTTCCAAAGTCAATATCGCATATATAAGTGCAGACTGTATTCAAAAAGTGTCGATCATGCGAAACAACAATTACAGTATTTTCAAAATCCAAAAGGAAGTTTTCGAGCCAGGTAATAGATTCAATATCAAGACCGTTTGTAGGTTCATCAAGAATCAAGGCATCAGGGTTTCCGTAGATTGCCTGTGCAAGAAGTACACGAACCTTCTGGCTTTCGTCAAGGTCGCTCATCATTCTGTCGTGGAACTCTTCTTCAAGGCCAAGACCAGAGAGCATCTGTTCAATCTGATTTTCTGCTTCGTAACCGCCAAGTTCACCAAACTCCGATTCCAGCTCTGCAGATTTAATTCCGTCTTCTTCGGTAAAATCAGACTTAGCATAAATTTCATCACGAGCCTTGCTTACTTCATAAAGACGAGGAAAGCCCATCATAACAGTATCTTTTACAGAATATTCATCAAAAGCAAAGTGGTCCTGCTTAAGAACGGCCATGCGTTCGCCAGGAGTCATAAAAATTTCACCGGAATCTTTTTCAAGTTCGCCGCTAAGAAGCTTTAAGAAAGTAGACTTACCTGCTCCGTTGGCACCGGTAATACCATAACAGTTGCCTTTATTGAATTTGAGATTTACGTCTTTGAAAAGAGGTTTTTCGCTGAATGAAACACTGACATCACTAACTGTAATCATCTAAGTACTCCGTGTCATTGTCGGGCTTGACCCTGCGAGTTTATGCTCTGCATAAACTCGGTAAGCTTGCGACACAATTTATCTTCCAAAAAAGGCTTTAACCTTCTGCCAGAATGTCTTCTTCTGCGTTGCCGCAGGCTTTTTGTTCTGATTATTATAATTCTTCTGGCCGCCTTTGTAGTTATTGTTTTTATAACCTTTTTTGTTATATCCTTTCTTATTATAGTTATCCTTCTTATTATAAGAATCTTTTCTGTAACCGTTGTTCTTACCGTAAGCATCCTTATACATTTTCATGCGCTCTTCGTAAGAAAGCCCTGCAAGCTTTGCAGGATCGATATAAGTTTTGCGTGGGCCTTTCTTGTAATCACCGCCCTTCTTATAACCATCATGATTCTTCTTATAGTCTCCACCCTTCTTTTTATAATCGCCTCTTCTGTCGCCGTCGCGCTGTCTGTTATGAATATCTCCGTCGCGGCCTTTGCGGTAACCATGGCGGTTATCAAGCTCGTCATCACCATGCCAATTTTCGGTTTTAATAAAGATACCGGCAGACTTGTCTTCTTCCATCTGATCAGGATAAGCAACAGTTGCAGGAATGGACATTTCTATATAGCGCTCAATTGCAGGAAGATTGTAAACATCCTGTTCAGAACAGAAGGTATAGGCCTTTCCAGATTTTCCGGCACGGGCTGTACGACCAATGCGGTGAACGTAATTTTCAGCCTCAACAGGAAGGTCGTAGTTAATAACCATTGCAAGGTCATCAACGTCAATTCCGCGGGCAGCAACATCGGTGGCAACAAGAATCTTTACTTCGCCAGCTTTAAAGGCTTTCATAATTGCAAGACGCTTACTCTGTGGAAGGTCTCCGATCATAAACTCAGCTTTAATTTCGTTAATGCCAAGACGCTTTGCAATAACCTCGCAAGACCTTTTTGTATTACAGAAAATAATTGCGCTTTCAGGATTTTCGTGCTTGAGGATTCCCACGAGCAGCTTCATTTTTTCGTCGCTAGAAACGTGGAGCAGTTCCTGTTTAATTTCGCTTACAGTTATATTTTCTGCTTCGATAGTAATTTCAACAGGGTCGCGGGTATATTCCCAGGCAAGATTTTTTACATAAGTGTTGAGTGTTGCAGAGAAAAGCATTGTCTGACGGGTTTCTGCTTCCGGCAGCTTTTTCAAGATTTTGCGCAAGTCATCGTAAAATCCCATATCAAACATGCGGTCTGCTTCGTCAATTACACAAAAATGCGCATTGCTAAGATCTAAGTTTCCGCCTTCGTTTAAGTCAATTACACGGCCCGGAGTTCCAATTACAATGTCTACGCCTTTTTTAAGATTTGCAATCTGCTTTTCGTAACCTACTCCGCCATATACGCTGAATGCCTTGAGCCCGCTTGTTCCAACCAGTACCTTTGCTTCTTCTTCAATCTGAACAGCAAGCTCGCGGGTTGGAGCCAGAATAAGACATTTTTTGCCTGCATTTTCTGCCTTGAGCATTCCCTGAATTACCGCAACAAGATATGCACAGGTTTTTCCAGTTCCAGTCTGAGACTGAACATACAAATCAGGGCCCTTAGCCCCTTCATAAGTTGTAGAAGCCTTAATTACCTGTTCCTGAACCGGCGTACAAACCTCATAACCGGCGGCTTCAATCCCCTTCAAAAGTCTTTCATCAAGACCAAATTCTGTAAAATTCATATATTTTCCTACTCTTTTGGACGCGTATGAACGTCATTAATTTCTTTATAATAATCAAGATACTGGCACAAAACTCCAAGCGCCATTTCTACACTTTTTTGAATGCGCTGGTCTTCGTCTGCCTCATCCACATCAGGATTATAAATTGCATCCCTAAGCCGGCAGAATTCATTATTCATGGCCAGATATTTTTCTGTAGCAGTCATAAAATGAGTATATCAAAATTTTGAGAATGTGTCATTATGATAAAAAAGCGGACAACTTCTGTTGTCCGCTTTTTTTCTACTCAGCCGAATTATTCTGACTTACCGGTGCAGTCTGTTCTGCAGGGGCGGCAACGGTGTTTTTCTTGCCGAGCATAAAGCCGAGAACACACAGGGCAACGCCAAGAAGGGTTGCAACAATGCCGTAGACCTTGAGGTCAAAAAGAATCTTTCTGATGTAGTTCCACAAAACAGTGTACAGTGAATTTGAAAGTCCATTATCTGTAATTACACCAGAAAGGATTCCTGGAACCATTCCCTTTGCAACAATAGCTGCAAGAAAGAGGATAAGACCGTCTACCATCATTGGAATTGAAATATATTTAAACCATACAAAAACATTTCTATTAATTAATAAAATTATGAGTGCAAGAACAAGGCAGACACAAATTGCTATGATGAAGACTTTTAACGAAAGCACAAGATTTACTTTTCTAAGAAGTTCAAAGGCTTCGGCATTTTCTTCTTTTGCTGAGTCCAGGGTTGCTGTAAGCTCAGGAACCATTGCTTCTACGTTTGTAGAAATTGCTTCATCAAGACCTGTGCGGTCCACAACTTCGCCGGTTGCAGCTTCGTATTTATCGATTGCGGTATTTACAACCTTTGTAAGCGAACTAGGATCAATTGTAAGCTCTTGTGTTTCGCCAGTCATGTAATTAATAATTTCGTCGGCATACTGACTGACTGTTTCGGTAATTTCGGGAGATGAAAGAATTTCTGATACAATTGCAGGATCTACATCGTAATCTGCAAGATAAGTCTGCACAATTTCATTTATGTCCATATTAGAAATATCTATTGAACTTAAATCAAAATCACCAAACTCACTTGGATTATACTGTGCATAGGTTATAATTTTCTGATTCGGGTGGAAAAGCCCGTCATCTTCGTATTCAGTCACGGGTGCTTTACTTACTTTGAAAATTTGAGTTGCAAATTCTGTAATTGTTGAAGTATTCAAATTAGAACGAACCACAGAAAGAACGATTGTTGCCAATAAACAAAGAGCAAAAATGATGCTCAACAAGACAGAAAAGAATTTTTTCATTTTTTATAAACTCCTCAATCTATTATATCATTAAAATAGAAAATGTGTTATATTTTTTTAGATATAGATTGCTTCGCACTTCGTGCTCGCAATGACTTCTTTATGGAATAATTATATATAATGGACAAAACAGCCTATCAATCAGAACTATTTGAAAACCGTCTCAAACGCAAATACAAGGAACTTCGCAAAATTATGCGTAAAAACCGCATTTTGAGTTACCGCCTTTACGACCGCGATATTCCGGAAGTTCCGCTCAGCCTTGATTTATATGAATTTTTACCGGGTCAAATTGATACTCCCATTGAAGCAGCACGCTTTATTGCAGAACAGAATGCCCGTATAAGTGCCAACGACCCTGACATAGAAAAGGATATAAAAGAACGTACCTACGCTGTGCTTTATTTATATGAACGCCCTTACGAAAAGTCCGATGAAGAAGAAGCGGTCTGGCTTGATGCGATGGCAGAGTCTGCATCCTGGGTAATTGGTATTCAAAAAGAACATATTATCATTAAAACAAGAGGACATAAGAGTCATAAATCTGAGGGGTCCCTGAGCCCGTCGAAGGGACAGTATCAGAAAAATGAAATTACTGAGGGCCCCTTCGACAGGCTCAGGGACCGCGAAGGCATTGGTTTGACCCTGGAACAAGGCCAGCTGTTTAAGCTTGATCTTACAAGCTATCTGGACACCGGACTCTTTTTTGACCACCGTACGCTTCGTTCTACCGTACGCGACACCTCAAGCAAAAAACGTGTGCTTAATCTTTTCTGCTACACCGGAAGCTTTTCGGTTTATGCAGCACAGGGAAACGCAGGTTTTGTTGAATCTGTAGACCTTTCCAACACATATCTTGCCTGGGCAAAGGATAACATGAAGCTCAACGGTTTTGATGACCGGGCCCGCTATGTATATACTCGTGCAGACTGCATGCGCTTTTTGCAGGAAAAAGCCGTTGCTGCCAAATCCGGCAAGTTAGACACATCACAACTATATAATCTTATTATTCTTGACCCGCCAACCTTCAGTAACAGCAAGGCAACCACAGATGTACTTGATATAAACCGCGACTGGCCGCAGCTGGTAAAAGACTGCCTGAACATTCTGGCCCCAGGCGGCACTCTTTATTTTTCTACTAATTCTGAAAGGATTAAGTTTGATGCTTCAAAACTGCCACCAAAAACTGCGGGCGGTCTGGAATTTACCTGTGAAGAAATAACCGCCAGTACAATACCTGTAGACTTTAGCGGAAAGAAGCCTCACAAGGTGTGGGAGTTTAAAATAATTAAGGCCTCCTCGAAGGAAGCCTTTTAACATTATTTAGCGTCTGCTTTAATTCCGTAACGCTTATTAAAACGGTCAATACGTCCTGCAGTATCTACGAGTTTCTGCTTACCTGTATAGAATGGGTGGCAGGCAGAACAAATTTCAACGTGAATGTCTTCTACAGTTGAACGTGTTTCAATTACATTACCGCAAACGCAGGTAATTTTTGTAAGTTTGTAGTCCGGGTGAATTCCCTTTTTCATAGTTTAACTCCTGTATTCTTGCCCGATATTACGCCCGGCCGCCCCTGGCTTGTACTCAAAATGCACTTCCATCATTCCGCTACCGTCAACTAATTTATAATAATATCACAAGATAATATGAAGAATATTATATCGAAAATTAAGCGCTATAGTCAATTGCTATGGAATACTTTATAATATTATTCCGGAGGTTAAAAATGAATACTATCGAAAGAGAAAAGCAGATTATACGTACCAGTGCCATTGGAATTGGAGCAAATATTTTTCTGGCAGCTTTTAAGGCTGCAGTTGGTCTTTTATCTCACTCAATTGCAATTGTATTAGACTCAGTTAATAACCTTAGTGATGCACTTTCTTCTGTAATAACAATAATTGGAACAAAGCTCGCATTAAAACCTGCAGATAAAAAACATCCTTTTGGTCATGGTCGTGTAGAATACATTTCGGCTTTTATTATTGCAATCATTATTCTTTATGCAGGTCTCACCTCACTTACAGAATCAATAAAAAAGATTATTCATCCCGAAACTCCGGATTATTCAATAGCAGCTTTAATAATAGTTTTTAGTGCAGTTTTTATAAAAATCTTTCTTGGCCTTTTTGTTTTAAGGACAGGAAAAAAAGTTGAATCTGATTCTCTTGTTGCAAGCGGAAAAGATGCACTTATGGATTCAATAATTTCTGTCTCCACTTTAATTGCTGCAATAGTATTCATTATCTGGCACATTTCGCTCGAGGCCTGGCTTGGTATTGTGATTTCTTTTGCAATTATTAAAGCCGGTATTGAAACCCTTAAAGAAACAATCAGTAAGATTCTTGGCGAACGTATTGATGCAAAAACTTCCCGCGAAATTAAAGCTACAATCAAGTCTGTAGATAAAGAAATTTATGGAGCCTATGACCTTGTTTTAAATAACTACGGACCTGGTCAGCATCTTGGTTCTGCACATATAGAAGTCCCGGATACCTGGACTGCAGAAAAAATTGATACAGTTTCCAGACGCATTGCAAACGAAGTTTTCTGTAAAAACGGCGTCATTATGACTGCAATAGGCATTTATTCAGTAAACACAAAACAGAACTCTGCTGCTTCCATCCGCGACCGTGTAAGCAAAATTGTAATGGAGCATAAAGAGATTCTTCAGATGCATGGTTTTTATGTAGATGAAGTTACAAAAATAATGAGATTTGATATTATCGTATCTTTTGATTCACTGAACATGAAAGACCTCTTCAACCATGTTGTAGAAGATGTTGAAGAAGCCTTCCCGGATTATGATGTTCAGGTTCAGTTTGATATGGATATCAGTGATTAAATTACTCCATTCCGGCCGTTCCGGCATTCATGCTGGCAAGGAATGCTTCATTTGTCTTACTCTTCTTCATGCGGTCAAGAATAAGCTCTGTAATATCCACGTCTTCCATAGGATTGAGTACTTTGCGCAAAATCCAGATTTTCTGAAGCTCGTTTTCGGTAAGCAAAAGCTCTTCCTTACGGGTTCCAGATTTTTTGATATTGATTGCAGGGAATAAACGTCTTTCTGCAAGCTTGCGGTCAAGGTCAATTTCTGAGTTACCGGTTCCTTTAAACTCTTCAAAAATTACTTCATCCATACGTGAGCCGGTTTCGATCAAAGCTGTAGAAATAATTGTAAGAGAACCACCCTCTTCTACATTACGTGCTGCACCAAAGAATCTCTTTGGCTTAAAGAGAGCGTTAGAATCAACACCTCCAGAAAGTACTTTACCAGAAGTCTGAACAGTCTGGTTATATGCACGTGCAAGACGAGTAATTGAGTCGAGCAAAATTACAACATCACGCTTGTGTTCTACAAGACGTTTTGCCTTTTCGAGTACCATCTCTGCAACCTGAACATGGCGTGTAGCCTGCTCATCAAAGGTAGAAGAAATAACTTCGCCCTTGATAGCGCGTTCCATTTCGGTAACTTCCTCAGGACGTTCATCAATCAAAAGCACAATGAGGTAAACTTCCGGATTGTTGGTTGTAATGGCATTTGCAATTTTTTGCATCAAAATTGTTTTACCGGCTTTTGGAGGAGCAACAATCAAAAGACGCTGTCCCTTACCGATTGGTGCAAAAAGGTCTACAATACGTGTACTAACTTCTGTACTTACAGTTTCGAGCTTGAGTTTTTCATCAGGATAAAGCGGTGTTAAGTTTTCAAAAGGAACACGGGTTTGAGCAATGCGAGGTTCATCAAAGTTTACGCTTTCTATACGAAGCAATGCAAAAAAGCGTTCACCTTCTTTTGGAGACCTTGTCTGGCCGTAAACGGTATCACCTGTCTTTAAGTTGAACAGACGAATCTGGCTTGGGCTGATATAAATATCATCAGGTCCCGGCAGATAAGAGTTCTGTGGACTTCGGAGGAAGCCGTAGCCATCCGGCAATATTTCAAGAGCACCAGAAGCAAAAATAATTCCGCCATGCTCTGTATGTGCTTTAAGGATTACAAAAATCAAATCCTGTTTTTTCATTGGAGCCAGGTCATCTGCAGTAAAGCCGTACTGCATTGCAAGCTCACGAAGCTCCGGCATAGATTTGATTGTAAGATCATTAATTAAAAGGCGTGGTTTATTTGCGTTATCTTCTGAAGCTGCTAAACTTTCCTGGGCAGCCACTGCTTCCGAAACTTCTCCGCTTGGAGCAGGATAATTTCTTGGTGTATAAGGTCTTTTTGACATTCCACCCTTTTTATTATAATGCTGATTATGAGTTTTTGGAGCAGAAGCTTCTTCACCTTCTGCTTCTGCAGCTGCCGGTTCTGCAGCAGGGCTTTCTTCTGTTTTTACTTTTACTACACGGCGCTTTTTTACAGGTGCGCTTTCTGATTCTGCAGCTGGAGCTGGTTCTTCCAGTCCAAGAGAAGCCTGTTCATTTTCTTCTGGTCCCTGTCCGCCCGATAAATCATCAGGACGATGTCTTCTTAATGTTGCCATTAAAAAATCTCCATAAAAATTGTTTGTTATTTATTATTTAAGATTAAAAACCAAATTAAAACCGAATTAAAAAAATTATTTTACAACGTCAGAGTGTACAAGCATAGCCTGCTTAAATTCCGAAGAAGCTACAGAAAATAAATCTATATCTGGCTCCTGTTCTATCATTGACACCTGGCCGTTAAAGTTTACATTATTTGCTATTCTGATTCTTGCAGTTATAATATCACTTTCTACCATGCTTCCTGAACAGATTTCTACACGTTCAGAAGCATTCATATTTCCTTTTACAGAACCACATACAACAATTGAAGAAGCCTGAATGCTTTCTACATCACAAGTGGCATTTTTTGCAATTTCCAAATCTCCAGTAGGAGCAATAATCTTTCCGGAAAACTTACCTGTAATTACAAGTCTGTCTTTAAATTCCAAAGTTCCGTCAAATTCTGTTTCTGAGCCAAATATTGTGATATTCTTTTTTTCTGATTCTGTGCGTTCTGCCATAAGGTTTCTAAAAAATTATTTACGCTTACGATTTTTCTTTATTATAACAATAATAACTTGAATTATCAACAATATTGTGAATAAAAATACTGCTCCATAGCCAAAAAAGTCTCCGGTTTTATTATAAATGGTCATTTTCTGGTCTTTTGGCATTACAGGAATAGCTGCAATTGCATAAGTTTTTGAAAATGGAATTGTCATTGCAGTTATGATTCCATTCTGGTCTATAAAGGCAGTTTGTCCCGAAACAGAACTTACAGCTACAGGAACATGATTTTCTACAGCACGGAACTTAGCCATTGCAAGATGCTGGATCTGGCAAGCTTCA
This sequence comes from Treponema sp., assembly GCA_024681195.1. Taxonomy (GTDB): domain Bacteria; phylum Spirochaetota; class Spirochaetia; order Treponematales; family Treponemataceae; genus Treponema_D. The sequence goes on along the minus strand of JAILBH010000010.1, from coordinate 8,003 downwards.
CTTTTGGACCAGGAATCGTTTACAAGACAGAAAAAACAGCCGGCACCTTTTTGTGCAGCAAGTCTGCAAAGGTCTGGAAAAGTGTTTTCAAAGCAGATTGGCGCATAAATTGAAAGACCTGCTGCATCAAAAATTGTTATATTGCTACCCTGCTCCCAAAAGAATTTTTCGTGTTCAAGCAAAGCTTTATAGATATGCGGAAAATATTTTTGGTAAGGAAAGTATTCCGAAAAAGGAACCAGTCTGTTTTTTATATTGATTTGAGGATTTGGAGGAATTACATTCCGCCCCGGTTCAAACATAAGTGCAGTATTAAAATACTTTTTATTTTTACCGGTTTTATTTACTTCAATATGCTGGTTTCCAATTATAAAATATGGATAGCGGCTGTTTATATAATTTAAAAGATAATTAATAAGCTTTTTGCGGCTGGATTCTTCCGGCTGTTCATAATTATACATTACAGAAGGCACAACTGCTGTTTCGGGCCAGATTACTACCTTTATATTCGGATTCATTTCAAGAGCTTCTTCTGTAAGGTTTATAAGTGTATGAATACTTTCATTATAATTTTCTATTCCGTTGGCTTCGGGTGCTTCATTATGCTGAATGGCTGCAACTGTTACGGTTTTATATTCCGGTTCTTTGCTAAGTTTAATCTTGCCGTATATCAAAAGTGAACAAAACGCGGCAATCCATATACATAAAAACACAACCGGCAGTTTTAGTGACGTTTTTTCAAGCTCACGTTCATTTTCTGAAACATAGTTTATATAGGTGTCGCCTTCATAAAGTGTATTGTCAGCAATCATTTTGTGTCCGATTGCTTTTTTATCAAGGATCTTTGAAACAAAAGCATAAACTAAAGCAGAAGAAAAAATTACAAAAGCATTCAAAAAGAAAACACCTGCAAGGTCTGTACTCTGAAGCAAAAGATTAAAATTCCATTGTGTGTAGGCGGCAAGTCCATAATGCATTCCAAGAAAACCCAAAGTACGCAAGTAATCAAAGCTGCAAAGAAGAAGGAACAGCATAAGCCAGTCATTTTTGGGGAATAGTTTTTGAACTCCTTTTAATGCAAGACCTAAAAGAGCAGTTCCTGCAAATGCAATGGCAAGGGCTACATAAAAGCATAAGGGATTATAGTTGTAAAGCCAGTAGGCGTATAAGGCTACACAAGAGGTTCCGTAAAGTCCTGTAAAAAGCCATACGCTTTTAAAAGGAGTTTTTTTAATTAATAAGAATAAGGGAACATACATTATCCAGGCCAGAAAAGGCAACCCGTTTTTAAATATGTAATTTGGATTTGGTAAAGTAAAAAGAATGGCTCCAAGAATTCCTAGTAAAAAGCAGTAAAAGACATTCTTTATTTTTCTGGTTCTATTTTCCATATTTTTTCTTTAAGCTCTTTTCCGGCTCTAAAAGCAACTACATAATGAGGTTCTACCTGAACAAGCTTTCCTGTTTTTGGATTTCGTGAATTTTTGCGGCCCTTTCTGAGTCTAAGTTCAAAGGTTCCAAATTTTCTAAGTTCAATTGAACTGCCTTTGCAAAGAGCATTTTTAATTTCCGTAAGCAGACTGTCGGCAATTAAAGAGATTTCATTTTTTGGCAGATTTGTACTCTGATATACCTCTTCAACAAGTTCTGCTTTAGTTATTTTTTCCATATATTGATTATCGGATAAATGAAGTGTTTTTTAAAATAAAAAAACCAGCCAGGACAAGCCCTGACTGGATTCACAATCAAAAATAAGAAAGATTATTTTGCAGCATTGAATGTTGCATTAAAAAGGTTCATCATTCTTGACTTTTTGCGAGATACAGCATTTCTAGTCAAAACACCCTTGCTACGTGCACTGTCAAGGGACTTCTGAAGAGTCTTGTATTTTTCTTCAGCAAGTTTCTGATCTTTAGCCTGAACTGCTGCTACGAACTGTTTTGCATAAGTTCTGCATTCACTTTTAATAGCTTTATTATGAAGTCTGCGAACTTCGCTCTGAGCGTATCTTTTCTCTGCAGATGATTTTTTGCCTGCCACTTGGAGACCCCCAAATAAAAATTAGTTAACTTTGAAAATATTATCAAAAAAAGAATTTAATGTCAATTATTCTGGCCATTCTAAAGCGCATACAGGCCTTAGTTGATATTGACATTCAATACCCTTCTCATTAAAATATATAATACTAATTTTCGATTGGAGGCACAATATGGCTGGAGCTAGTAAAAACTCTCGTACTACTGTTGCAACACATAAGTTCATTTGCCCTGACTGTGGTGGTGAAATCATAATGAAGACTATGATGGAAAATGGCAGACTTAAAAATCAGGCAGAATGCCAGAAATGTAAACGTGTAGAAAGAAGACCTAAGGATTTTAAATAATAAGTTATTATCCTTATCAGATAAGGGGACCAGAAGAGGCCCCTTATTTTTTTTAACCTTAATTATCTGATTTTTGATTATCGTTCCATTGGTGACTTTGCTCGCCACTCATTTAATTTTTCCTGAATCAAAGCCTTTCCCTCATCCAGTATTTTCTGACACTCCTCTTTATTATTTGGAGCATCATAAACTTTGAGGACAGCCACTCTGTAACAGCCCTTATGCATATGCTGAATAATTCCCTTTAAACCTGCAAATTTCCAGCCGCCATCAAGAGCACAAACAACTATTGGCAAATGAGAACTATCTTCAAGAGTTCTTAAACCTGCAGAAAGGAATTTTCCAAGCTCACCGTCTCTTGAACGAGTTCCTTCCGGAAAAATTACCGGAACTACTCCTTCTGAATCTGCACGTCTTCCAAATTCAGAAATAAGCTTGATTGATTCCATTGGACGAACCTTGCGCGGAATAAGACAATGCCCCTGAGATTTGAGCATTGGCGAAACAAGAGGAACTCCCTTACCAAGAGTGTCTTTTGCAATAAAACGAAGATCTACTTCGGGCATAAAGCGAAGAAAAGCCGGTATATCAAATATACTCTGGTGATTACTAATTAAAATAAATTTTTGCGGAAGGTTTGCCTTGGTTTCTTCATAACTAAAAAATTTAAAACCATTTATTCTTTCTAGAACACCAAAAACCTTTACAGGCATTTTTTTTACACAATAATCAGATAAACGTTTTGCACCTTTTTTAGAAAAAGGATAAACGATTGCAAGAGCTAATGATAACGGGCCTAGTAAAAAAGCCAGACAAATAAAGGTTATAAAATTACGCATATATACATTATATGAAATTTTTAATTAAAGATAAACCTGTTTATTTTTTCTGTTATAACCTTTAGCGGTTCATAAATCTTCTGACATTCACTCATGCTGCTGATAAAATTAATGCCGTATTTTTTCTCAAAAAGTCTGCGGTCCAAAACTGTAACTACTCCCTTGTCGTCGGAACGGCGGATAAGTCTTCCAATACCCTGACGGAATTTTATTACAGCTTCCGGGACGCTAAGTTCCATAAAAGAACTTCCACCACGTTTTTCTATTGCTTCTGAACGGGCCATAAAAACCGGATCATTTGGTACAGAAAAAGGCAGTTTTACGATTATTACCTGACTGAGTGATTCACCCGGAATATCTACTCCCTGCCAGAAGGAATCTGTTGCAAAAAGAACGCTTTCCTTATCATTTTTAAAACGTTCCAAAAGTCTTGAATTATCATCATCACCCTGCTTCATAATTAATCCATTAAAACCACGAAGCAATGCTACACAAGTCTTATGTGTGCTTTTAAGAGATTCATATGATGTAAAAAGAACTAAAGTTCGGCCTTCGGCAGCCTTAATGAGGTTTGGAACCGCCATTTCTACCCACTGTTGAAACTCTGCCTGATAAGGAAGAGGCGCATCAGAAGGAACAGCAAACAGCATATTCTTATCATAAGGAAATGGAGATGGAAAAGCTTTTGAGATAAGTCTTCCTTCTTCTAAAAAAGAAACTCCGGTTCTTGAACACCAGTAACGGAAATCCTTACCTGTAGTCAGCGTTGCCGAAGTACAGATAACACTGTTCATTTCTTCAAAAACGCCGGCCCTCATCATTGTTGAAATATCAAGAGGTGTTTGATTAAGAGTGATATAATCCGGCTCTGCTTCTGTTCGCTGCATATCTGGCGGGAGACGCCTCATTTGAATCCAGTAAACATTTTCCCGCTTTTCGCTCCAGAGTGCAAAATTTTTTAATAAAATTACATAAGAATCCAGGCGGCGAAGAATTGCTTTAGCTTCCCACATTGAAGGAATATCCTTATCATCATCAGAAACTCCTTCCATGATAATTCTTACAAGGTTGGTAAAGTTTCCGAGCGCTTCTGCAAGAGCCGATGTAGAAACAATAAAAGGTCCAAAATCGCGGGCGGTGTCATCACAAAGGCGCATTGTGTAGTCAGAATGAATTAAATCTTTGGCTGCAAGCTCAACGTTTAGCATTGCATTCTTTACCTTGTTTGTAAGCTCGTAGGCCTGGTCTAATTTATCTTCATTTTTTGAAAAAACAGCTATTGAACAAAGTTGACCGTATTCAGTACCCTTACGTTTTCTGTACATCTGAAAAATAAGCTTATTGATTTTAAAACGATTAAGACTTTCGCTAAAAAAGCTTGTAGCTGCACTTTCTATTCCGTGAGCTTCATCAAATATAATTCGTCTGTATGGTGGAAGAACTGCTGCATCTGTATAACCGGTTCCGCTCATTCTGGATTCAATATCTGCAAACAAAAGATGATGATTTACAACAATGATTGATGCGTCGGCAGCCTGCTTTCTAACCTTCATAACAAAGCATTCATTAAAAAAAGGACAACGTTTACCCATACAGGCATCGCTTTCGGAGTTTACTCTTGTCCATGCATTTTCTGACGGCATAAAGGTAAGATCGCTTTTAGAGCCGGTTGGACTTTCATCTGCCCAATCAGCAATACGTTTTATTTCTTCTGTTTCATCTTCAAAAAGATCCAGGACCGAGGCAGCTTCCATAAGACGTCGTTTACAGATATAGTTCTGCCTTCCTTTCATAAGTACAAATTTAATTTTTTTGCCAAGAATTTTTTCTACGGCCGGAATATCCTTTTCGCAAAGCTGCTGTTGAAGATTAATTGTTCCTGTAGAAATGATTACGCGATCTTTATTTTTGGTAGCCCACAAAATCGCAGGAATAAGATAGGCATAAGATTTTCCAACACCGGTTCCTGCTTCAAAAACGCCAATATGATTTTGATTAAAAGCGCCGGCTATACTTTTTAAAAGTTCAATCTGAACTGGCCTTTCTTCAAATGCCTCTGACAACTTAGAAAGCGGCCCGCCCTTAGCAATAAACCCACCAGCCTCATCGCAATCAATCAGCGAAAGTTCACGAGTTTCTTGATTGTCAGTCTCTTCAAAAGTTTCCATTCCCACCAAAAAAAAGCGATCCAGCTGCGAGCAACACTAGATTTGTTACACGAGTTTTGCGTAGCAAAACTCGCTAGAAATAAAAAATGCTCACCCTAGGTGAGCATTTTTATTTTACATCTCCTAGCAGAATTGAACTGCTGTTGTCGGGATGAAAACCCGATGTCCTAACCACTAGACGAAGGAGACATACAATCATTTATGATTGGTTTTAGTAATATATCAGAATACAAAAATTTGGTCAATAGCTATTTACACACTCAAACCAAATTGTTTTGTCAGTTTTTCCTGTAAAACCTTACAATCCTGTGGCGGCATACCCAGATTCAAAGCATTGTTCAAATCATTCATAGATTTTTCGTATTCCTGAATCTCAAAATAAGCCATGGCGCGTCTAAAATATGTATGTGCCTGAAACTCATTTATTTCCAAAGATTTTGAGTAATTTTGGATTGCCCATTCATAATTCTTTTGAATAGCACATACAATTCCCTTGTAATAATACGTGCGGAAAGCTTTTGGATCATACTGAAGGCTTATATCAAAATCCTGAAGGGCTGCATCAAAATTATTCATACTAAAATATGCCATACCCCTATGTTTTCGGATTACTGCAATAATGTTTTTGTCTGCAGGATTAATTGCTTCCAGGATTTTTGAATAAATTTTAATTGCTTCTTCCAGGTTACCTTCATTATGATAATGCAGTGCCTGTAAAAGCATTTCGTCTATTGTTCCGTTAGCATGAGGAGTAAAGCGGTTTATATCTTTTTCTTCTGTTTCTTTTGGTTTTTCATCAATAAGATTGTCAGCAATGTCATAAAAGCTGTGACGGCGTTCTTCAAGCTCTTTTTGTATGCGGTTCTGATAATCGCGGATTTCCTGGAAGGTTATATCTGCCAGAGTAAGCATGGCATTAAGAGAAGCAAGCTTACGGCGAAGCGGTGTATCAAGCGGATTAAATTCTGTTTTATAAATGAGCTCGTGCTCTACTTCGGCCCAGGCATCCTGCAGGATTGTGCGGATTTGTATTTCACAGACAAGGTTTTCGCCAAGAGGTTCTAGTCCTTCAAAAAGTTCAATAGGAGGTTTACAGGTATCCGGAATCTTTATAAGAACATGAATTGATTCATAACCAAATTCAGAAAATTTTTTTTCGGCACCTTTAACTTCAATTTCTTTAATATCAAAAACCTTTTTTATCTGTTCAAGCCCAAGCTGCATGTCTTCAATGAAGGCACAAATCATTCGGATTCCCATCATATCTGTAAGAAGAACAAGAGAATCAGAATCTTTTGTTTCTTCGGGCTTTAGACGAAGAATTTTTTTATAATAAGAATTAAAGCTTTTTACACGGCTTTTATAGGTTGGCTGTGCGCTTAATTTTACTTCTGCATGAAGAATATCGATAATATTTTCCATGACGATTGTGAAGTATTCAATATAAGATTCGTAAAGTTTTTTGATTTCTGCTTTAGATGGAATTTTTGAGTTATTCTTCATAAGTATTATTATAAACTATTATTGGGAATATGCAATTAAATAAGAGATTCCGCCGCAAGCTTACCGAGTTTTGAAAAACAAAACTCGCGGGTCAAGCCCGACAATCTCAAAAAAAAACACCCCGATGAATCGAGGTGTTTTTTATATAAGTTAGAGCTTACTAATTATTTGGCGTCTGCAGCCTGTCCAGCATTACTCTGTGCATTAGAATCAGAATTTTCGTACAAGCTAGATACAAAGTCTTCTTCTGTTGCAAGCTTAGACTTTTCGAGGTAACGATTTACCTGTTTGTTACCAAACTTAGACATTTCTGCATTCTGACGATCTGCTTCTTTCTTACCAATGATTCCCCAAAGGTCTTCATCAGCAATGTCGCGGTCAGAAGTAAGAATAGCCTTGTCGTAAATAATCTTTACGTCTTTGAAATATCCGATGAAATCTCCACCAATGTGAGCTGCATCACGTGTAATCTCGAATCCAGAGAACTTAATGAATGGAGTTCCTCTTGGATAGATTGGATATACGCGGATTTCGCGGTTACGGATTTCTGTAATGTACTGTGGATTGTTCCAGCGGAGTTCCTTCCATCCGTCGAATCCGAGGTAACCCATAAAGTAGCGGCGGTCAACACCGTCGTTATCTGTAAGGTGTACATACAATCCGTGTGGGAAGTTCATACCCATTGTTGTAACTTTGATAGACTTGATTGTTCCAACATTCTTTACAACACCAAATCCACCTTCGAACAATGTTTTTTCGAAAGAAGGGTTCTGTGCTACGTTGAATGAAGAAGCATCTTCATCTTCGCCCAAAGCCTTGCGTTCGCCATCATCACCTACTGTAGAAAGTGGTTCGTAAGCAGGGATGTCAAAAGGAGGAACAATCTTAGCATTTGCATTTGAGTTCCATGTAGGGAATACAACGCGAACACCCATTACGTTCTGTCCTGCGAATGGTACATCTGCGGACTCCTTTACAGGTGCAGCAACAACTGTTGAATCTGCCAAGCTCTGAACAGTCTTTGCAGAAGAGTTCAATGTTACTTCCCATTCAGGAAGAGACAGAGAAGTTCTCATAAGATCTTTCTGTTGCTTAGTAAATGTTGAACCT
>JAILBH010000223.1 GCA_024681195.1 Treponema sp. | reverse complement strand
TGGTTCAGGCCTTGTTATGCAAAGCTCAGAGCCGCCTTCTATAATTCTTTCGCCTTTATTCAAAACGGGTGAAACCGGTACAATTAATCTTAAGGTAAAAAATAAAATGCCTTCAACTTATTCTACAGATCCATATACTGTAAAAATGATATGGACTGATGGAAAGCCTGCTGCAATTTTATACAATGTAAACAGTGTTTCTTTGCCTGCAAATTATAACAGTGAATCGGATGTTTTTACTTTTACAAATGTTCCAGCTGGTGCTTATAAAGTAGAAATGCAATTTTGTGCGGGCAGTAAAATTTTATATTCCTGTGAGCAGTGGATTCATGTCTTTGGTAATATGACAACTAATTCCTGGTACGGAACTGGCCCTCAATATGCAGAAGTATCAGGCAAAACCTGGCTTGCTCTAACAGAAGAAGCTGTTCATGCATATGAACAGTCACAACCAAAAACTTATTCTGAAAAATCAGTGTTATATAGATTTAATAATATTGATGATTATGATATTCAAGTAATCACTCAAAATAATTATTTTCCTGCTTTTTCGGCAATAACTGTTCCAGAAGTAATACTTCCAGATTCTCTTGATGTATTTTCTAATAGTTTAACAAATTCTTACTGTTACGGTGAAAATAGCACTATTTATATTGCTGGAGAAGTTATTGATGCTACATACGATAATATGTACCATTATATATATGAAATCCCGCAAAATGGGACAGGAAAATATTATTTATTTGAAGATTCAGATGATCAAAGCGATAATAGATTAGAGTCTGAAATTGTCGCAATTAATTTTGACGAAAATAATGGACATATATTTATCATGACTGCAGGTAAAGAAATTTCACATACTAATGGTCATTATTATTTTCAAAAGCTATTCGAAGTTCAATTAGATTCAAGTACAAATACTGCCGTTATAAAGAAAACATACGCAGTAGGTCAAAAAAATCAACAAATTAATACTTTTATGATTAATGATGGTTTTCTGTATCTTTCTGAATATCGAAATAACTGTATCTTCTTAGATATGTATTTAATGGATTATGATAACGAAACCTTAACTCAATTGTCTTCCAAAAAACTGTTGGATTTATCTGAATCAAAATATAATACAAATCAGATAGAAAAACACACTATTTTGATAAATGATATGGTAAATGTTAATGACTCTCTTTATATTTTAATGAGTGATTATTATATTGGTTGGGATTATAGTTATTGTAGAGGTGGAGTAATACAATACGATACTTTTAAAAAAACTTGTGAAGATATATCAGGTTTTGCAACATCGGATATTTATCTTAGCGTAGGAGAAGTAAAATACCTATGTTCTTCTGATAATACATATATAATTCCGACATATCCAGATCAAACTTTTAACGATGATAATCAGTATTATTTAGGAGTTTATGCGTATAATTATTCTCCTGAAAATGAGAATTCTGAATTCTATGGTCCTAAAAAAATTCTTTCCTATAATGATTCATATTTGTATATTACTGATTCTGGCGTAAAACTTTTAGTTGATAATGAGAATAAGACTTCTTTTGAGAATATAAATAGAATTGCAAAATTTAATATTGAAAATATGGAAATCGAAGAAATTGTTTCGGGAGTTGATTCTGAAGTAAACTTTGAACTAGAAAAAGATAAAGTATTTACTTCTGGAACTGAAGGATATTCTTTGGATACTGAAGTTTATGATTATAATGGTGACACTCTTTCTATAGGTACTAAAGTATATCCATATATTCTAAAACACCAAGACTAAAATAGTTATCGACCTGTTGTTCTAAAATATCTGCCATCCCAACAATCCGGGATGGCATTTTTTTTACCCAAATTTCCTCAAAAAAATAGATTTTTTTAATGATAAATAGTAATATAATGGTAGGAGTTTTTTCTTATGAACACAACCGTTTCCGCATTCTTAATGAAACACAATTTTGTAAACCACATTGACGTACTGTCGTTAGCGCAGGGAATATTGGATGATATGAGGCGCGGGCTTAAAAAACTGCCTGCAGATCAGGACATGATCCGCACTTTTTGTAATCCGCCAAAGAAGTCTGCTGCTAATGAAAGCGTTATTGTAATTGATGCGGGTGGTACAAACTTCCGTTCTTGTCTTGTTTC